>CAZDMM010000491.1:0-4230 GCA_964505845.1 uncultured Caldilineaceae bacterium | reverse complement strand
CGGTGGTCTGGCGGGTGGACGCAGAGGGTTGGCTTATCGTCCCCGGTGGTCTGGCGGGTGGACGCAGAGGGTTGGCTTATCGTCCCCGGTGGTCTGGCCGGTGGATGCAGAGGGTTGGCCTGCCGTCATAGAGAGAAATCATGAGAAACTCATTATCTTCCTGGCCGTCTCCACCGCCACCCCGCCCAGCCGAACAACCCCAGCACGGTTAACCCGCTGACGGCTAAACCAAGTTTCCATATCAGCGGGTCAAACACAAACTGCACCGTATGCGCTCCGGCAGGCACGTACACGGCGCGGAAGGCGTAGTTGGCTCGCCACAGGGGCTGCGGCCGGCCGTCAACGCTGGCTTGCCAGCCGGGGTAGTAGGCGTCTGGCAGCACCAGGTAGCCGGGCTGATCGGCGTCAACGGCCAGGGTGACGGTGTGGAGGGAGTAATGGAGAAATGAGAGATTGGCGATTGCGCTGTGCGTGCCTTCGGCAGATTGGGAGATTGGAGGGCTGGAAGGTTGGAGGCTTGGAGGAGCAGAAGGATGTTGGTCGGCTTCAAGGATGACGGTGGTGGAGGGATCGAAGTCATCCGCGCGGAGGGCCTGCCAGGCGGCGTCGTGGTTGGGTGTGATGGTGGCGTGCGTGACAAACAGAGCGCGGGGCAAGGCGCTTTGGTTGAGGTAAATGTTGATCTCCGGGTCGCCCTCAAACACGGGCACAATATCGCCATCGGCGGGCGCGCCGGCTTTGCTGGCGATGATGTATTTAACGCCCAAAAAGTTATAACGCCCGCTGTTACGCGGCGGCGCGCCGCTCCAGTACAGGGTGGTATCGGCCAGGGTCAGCGGGTTGTATAGGCCCCACACATCGTACAGGCCATGCAGCAGGGCCGTGTTGGGCTGCCAGGCATGCCAGACATCGGTGGTCACTTCGATGCGATAAGGGTTGGGGTCGGCTTGCAGAAAGGCCAGGGCGGCCGGGTGGTCAAAGCCTGCCGCCGGGTTGGCGTGGCCGGTATCCACATTGTAGCCCAGGGTGAAGAGGTCAAGGGTGATGACGAGGATGGCGGCCAGGCCGGCTAGCCGGGGAGGTAAGTGGTAAGTCGTAATTAGACCGGCGGGCCGGGTTCCCACACCCGGCTCAGGGGTGGCAGGCCAGTTTGGTAAGAGCCGAAGGCCCCCTATGGGTTGGTAATTGGTAATTAGATATAGGATGATGAGCGCGGCGACGGCAAAGATGGCAAAGGTGGCGACGCCGGCGGCGGCGGCGGCGGCGCGGGTAAAGATGGCCGGGTTGCGATCCTGGGTGACGAGCAGGGCAAAATAACTCAGCGGCGCAGCCACCACGATCAAACCGCCCAAAATCCAGGTTAGCCCTTTCAATATCTTCCGCGCTGCAGCCTGGGCGGCGGCATCCAACCCTTGCAGCAGAGTGTTCAGGCCAAAGGCAGCCAGGACGGCCAGGCTAAAATCCAGCAGCAGGATGAAGCGGGCCGGGGCGCGAAGCTGGTCAAAGCCGGGCGCCAGGGCGTATAACCAGCCATGCACCGGCGTAAAATCCCCCAGCGCCAGCGCCAGGGCGATCAGCCCCAGGCCCAGAAAGAAGTATTTTAAGCGGCTGCGATAGAGCCGGATCCCGATGAGCGCCAGCAGCAGGGGCATCAACCCAATATAACCGGTTTCGACCCGCTCCCAGGGGCCCCAATGCAGGGCCGGGTCGCGGCCAAAATAGTTGGGGATGAGCAGGCCGACCAGTTGGACCGGGTGCAGCGAGTAGGCAGCGGCCTCGCCGTAAGGCAGCTCGGCCCGTGGGGTATAGCGGCTCAACTCATAGGCCGGAAAGAGCAGCAAAGCCGAGAGGCCAATGGTGACAAGCAGCGTGGTCAACAGGGCAAGAAGAGATTGGACGCTTTGCGTGGAGATTGGAGATTGGAAAATCGTAAATCGTAAATCCGCCGAAGGCGCGCAGAGCGAAATCGTAAATCCAATGTGCCAGAGCGAGTAGAGTCCCAGCGTTAACAGGATGAACAGCGTAATCTGGATGTGCCCGGCCAAGGTAGCGACGGCCAACACCACGCCGGCGGCGGCAGCCAGGCCCAGGCTTTGGCGCTGCAAACTCTTGTGAAAAAGCAAAAAGACCAGCGGCAGCCAGGCGGCCACGGCAATCATATTGAGGTTGCCAAAGTGGACGATGAAGAGATCGCTGAACTCAAAGGCAATGGCTCCGGCCAGGGCGGCCAAAGGATGGAGATTGGTAATTGGAGATTGGAGATTGGGCCCTGCGTGCCTTCGGTAGATTGGGGATCTTCGGTCAGCGGTTTCCGGTTGGTGGTCAGCGATCAATGGTTGCTGGTCTCCGGTCTCCGGTCTCCGGTCTACCGTCTGCCGTCTGCCGTCTGCGGTCGGTGGTCTTAAGAGCCGCAGGCAGGCATACATGGTCATCCCGGCCAGCCAAAAGTGAAAGATAGCCAGGTATTCCAGCCATTCATAGGTTAACCGGGGCACAAGCACAAAAACCAGCAGGTTGACCGGGTAAAACAGGCCGGATTGGATGTCGGCGGCAAAGGGCGCGCCGCCGTAGAGGTGCGGGTTCCACAGCGGAATGACGCCCTGGCGCAGGTTTTGGGTGGCAAAGAGGTAATTGGGATAAAGGAAAGGGGCCAGATCGCCGCCGCCGGCCGGCATCCAGGTGGAGGGGGTCAGGAGGATTTGCCAAAAGAAACCGAGCGTAAGCAAGCCCAACAGGATAGCAACTGCCCCAAACTCAATGAGCATAGGCGGCAGCCCAAATTCAACCCTCCAATTATCCACTCCTCCCACTCTCCGTTTATCCTCCAAACCCGCGTCCGGCCCGGATGCGAGCCGCGAGCCTGGCCTCAAGCTCGTAAGGGTCGCCGGCCAAAAGTTCCACCTGGCAGCCGGCGTTGCGCAAGGCTTGCTGGTCGGCGGGGCTGACGCCCTCGCCGATGATAGTGACCTGGCGGGCCTGTTTGGCCTCTTCAACGCTGAAACCAAGCGTAGCGGAGAAGGTCAAAATATAGTTGACAGCCAGCAAAAGATTGGTTTGACGCCCGCGACTGTTGGGCGGGCCAAAGAGCAGGTAATAAGCGATGGTTTTGGCAGCCGTTCCGGGCAGAGGTTGGGGCTGGGGGGCAGGAGGAGGAGGAGGAGGGGGGGGTTGAGGAGGCGGCGCCGGGGGTTGGGGCGGCGGCGGGGTAGCCGGGACAGGCGTTGTGCCCACCGGGGTAGCTAAAGCCTGTTTGCGGGTGCGCTGAAAAACGATATAAAAGGAGTGATGCCCCAGGGTGTTCAGCAAGCGGCCGTCGGGCAACGGCTCATCGGGGTGAGCCGTGTGCAGGTTCTCCACCCGGTCGCTCTTATCATTGGCATCCCGGCCCAGCCCTTTAATCCACACCGAGGCTTTTTGCCCAAAATGGATGGCAATATCGCCGCCGGTTTCATTGTCAGGTTTATCCAGAGGCACCGGGTCGGCCCGCTCATTGGGCCGCCGCCCTTCCCAGGTCCAGCCGGCCCAGGCAATCGGACTTCTCACCCGATTGCCCTGCTCATCCAACGCCTCGATGTAAATGTTGTGTTTGCTGGCATTTTCCTCCGGCAGGAGATGATGCACCCCAATCAACCTCCAGTAAGTTTCCCCTTCGGCTACCTCAGCCTTGACGACGCGGACGCCAAATTT
This sequence comes from uncultured Caldilineaceae bacterium, assembly GCA_964505845.1. Lineage (GTDB taxonomy): Bacteria > Chloroflexota > Anaerolineae > 4572-78 > J111 > DSQQ01. The sequence continues at coordinate 543 of CAZDMM010000491.1, read as the reverse complement.
AGGGTCGGCGTTCAGCGGCTCCGCATTGCTGCGAGCATTTTGCACAAAACGAGCGTTGTAACTTTTGTGATTCAAGGGCATAGCCAGACTCCTTTGAGCATAGAGATTGGTAATTGGAGATTGGAGATTAAATCCAATTTCCCCTACAAACCGACCGGGGATAGGAGACCCCCACCCTAACCCTCCCTCTACCAGGGGGAGGGAAGGGAGGGGGTTCGGTCTTCGGTCACCGGCGGCATACCGTTAGGCTTATGACGGCTCCTTCGCTTCCTGCCAGCCTGCGCCCAAAATTTCGGTGAGTTTTTGGCGCTGCACGGCAGAGATCATCCTGTTTTTTTCGTTGTCGCGCAAAAAGGTTTTCAGTTCGTTGCTGCGCATCACCGGCAGTTCCGCCTCGTTGACAACCAGTTCAACATTTTTATGGGAAAAGATAATCAGGGGTTTGATTTCTGGAATCTCCTCGTCGGACAGGCTTTTGCGCAGAAGCTTAATCAAACTGCTGACCCGTCCCTCGGCTTCGGCCTGGGGCGACCCCAGCCCTTC
>CAZDMM010000490.1:0-6018 GCA_964505845.1 uncultured Caldilineaceae bacterium | reverse complement strand
ATAGTAGAGTAATAGCACATAAATTGTCCGGCCATCGGCCAAACCAACCATTAAATCTTGCTCGGTGAGCTTCACACTGACAGCTTTGGCTGCACTCTCTAGTTTTTCTATTAAATATTTAGCGGTTAAATTGTCCATCCCAATCTAAAACCCTCAATTTCTAATACTGTTGGCATCTAAGCCTCATCAACCCGACCGCTGGCTTACCTTGAGCACCATATCGTAATTAAAAATAAGCTGATTCTCCTGCACCGGCGGATTGGCCAAAGCGGCGGCGTTGATTTTTTCAAAATGTTCGTGGGCCTGGCGCAGGCTCAGGCTTTCGATGTCGGCGGGGTCGGCCGAGTACAGCACAATCAGGGTGGTGAGGTGGCCGGGCACGTACACCAGCACTTTGCCGTCATCCGTGATGGCTTTGCGCGCCCCGGCCCCCATAATCTCCGCCAGCGCCGAGCGAAAGCCGGAGAAAAAGCCCACCACTAACTCGCTTTCCAGGGGAAACTGCCCTACCGTGTGCAGCGGCAGGCTGCTCACGTTATCGTACACGGCATAGGCCAGCACTTTGGCCGCGAATCGCTCCCGGATCACCAAACTCTCGCCCGCCGCCACACCTTTGAGGGCCGGGTTTCCAGCCTGCTCCAACAGGCCGCGCAAGCCGCGCCGCTGGTTTTGATAATGGCGATACAGATTTTCAAACTGGGCGCGGTTGATCAAGCCATCGGCCAAATCTTGCACCGTTTGGTCTAATTTGCTCTCCACAACCTTGAGTTGCGCTTCAACTTCTCGCTGGGGGTCTTTGGCGGTGGGAGGGGCAGGCGGCGGAGCCGGCGCGCTCTTGCTGTCAGCCCCGGTCAGCCAGGCCATAAGGCGATTCCATAATGTCACGGCAGCTTCATCCTCACCCGATATTAATGATTTGCCTGCGAATTAATTCGGAGGCTAAAATCTCAAGTCGGCTCAAGCCGACTCAAATACTAATTTTTGGCTAAACAAGTGCGCTTCAGCGTACTTAAGTTATTAGCCCTGAGCTTCAGATCGGGGCAACAGTGATATTTTATCACGACTTTCAACATTCCACCAACAAGAAACGATTTATACCGCAAGGGTATCCTTTAGGACGATTTGCGATTTTGGATTTACGATTTACGATTGGAAGAAATTAAATCGTAAATCGGCAATCGTAAATCGTAAATTGCCTCTGGTTCGCTCAATCCGGCAATCGGCTGTATAATATCGCTTTGCTTTAGCTAGAAAGAAGAGACCCCCGTGGCCCGAGTTTACGTTTCGCTGGATATTGAAACCACCGGCCTTGACCCGGAACAGGATACCATTCTGGAGATAGGCGCTATCCGCTTTAAGGGTAGCCAGGTGTATGAATCTTTCCAAACGCTGGTCAATCCAGGCCGGCCCATTCCCTACAAAATCCAACAGTTAACCGGCATTACCCCCGCCGACATCGCCGGCGCGCCCTCCATCCACGCGGTGTTGGGCGATTTGCGCCGCTTTGTGGGCGAGAACCCCATCATCGGGCACAACATTGCCTTTGATCTGGGCTTTCTGTACAAACTGGGTTTGTTCAAACAAAATATCGGCCTGGACACCTTTGAGTTGGCCAGCATTTTGCTGCCCCACGCCGGGCGTTACAGCCTGGCCTCGCTGCTCAATTACCTGGGCGTTAACCTACCCCCCGATGGCCAGGCCCACCGCGCCCTGGATGACGCCCACGCCGCCTACCTGCTTTTTGAGGCGCTGTTAGACCAGGCCCGCCGCCTGGATGGCCGCATCATCGAAGAGGTGGCCCAGATTGCCAGCAAAACCGACTGGCCTTTGGCCCTCATTTTCCGCGACCTGGGGCGCGAGCGGCGCTACGTGGCCCCGGTCGGCAGCCTGGGGCAGCATTTGGCGGCCAAAGGGCTGCTGGATGATTTTGCGGTGGATGGCGGCTTTGCCCTGATGCGCCACGACGGGGGCGAGGGAGCTTTTGACCCGCCGCTCAAACCGGCTGCCAACCCCACCCCGCTTGACCTGGTGGCTTTGTCAAAGCTGCTGGAAAAAGACGGCCTCTTTGAGCGTTCCTTCCCCGGTTTTGAGCACCGGCCGCAGCAGGTAGACATGCTGGCTAACGTGTCGGCCGCTTTTAATGAGTCGAACCATTTGATGGTAGAAGCCGGCACCGGCACCGGCAAATCTATGGCTTACCTCATCCCGGCTATCTATTGGGCGGTGCAAAACGGACAGCGAGTGGTCATCTCGACCAATACCATCAACTTGCAGGATCAACTGCTCAACAAGGATATCCCGGCCCTGCAAAAAATCTTACCGGTTAAATTCAAAGCGGTGGCCCTCAAAGGGCGCAGCAATTATGTTTGCCCGCACCGGGTGCAAATGTTCCGGGCCAAAGAGAATCTCAGCTCTAAAGAGCTGCGCCTGCTGGCCAAGCTGCTGGTATGGCTGCCCAGCACCACCACCGGCGACCGCGAAGAACTGTTTATGCCCGATTACAGCGAGCAGGCATTGTGGCACCAGGTGGCCTCCGACAGCGCCACCTGCACTCCCCGCACCTGCAACGCCGAAACCTGTTTCTATGCCCGCGCCCGCCGGGCCGCCGAGTCGGCCCATGTGATCATTGTCAATCACGCCCTGCTGCTGGCCGATATTGCGGTAGATGGCCGGGTGATCCCGGAATACAAATACCTGATTATTGACGAAGCCCACCACCTGGAAGACAGCGTGACCAACCAGCTTAGTTTTGTGGTGGATGAAAAATCGCTGGCCCAACTATTGAGCGAGTTGAGCCACTCGCTGCGGGCAGAGCGAGGCCAGGAGCGGCCTGGCTCCGGGCAGCGGGCCGGCTTTATCCACGAGATAACCCGGCGCTCGCTGGCGGCCGCGCCCGGCCACGTCAGAGGGGAAATCAATGACATCGCCCTCAAAAGTCACCAGGCCGTAGATAAAGCTCAAAAAGGCGTGCACCAACTTTTTGTGGCCCTCAATGCTTTTATAGCCGACTTTCCGGGCGGCACGCGCTACAACCAGAAAATCCGCATTACCGACCAGACTCGCAACCAATCGGCCTGGTCAAACGTGGAGTTTGCCTGGCAAAACAGCGGCGATACACTGGCCGAGGTGGCCAAAGCTTTGAACATTCTCTCCAGCATGCTGACCGAACTGGAGAGTTATGATGTGCCGGATTGGGAAGAGCTGCTGTCGAACTTAACCTACTACCGCAGCCAGTTGGATGAGATCAGGAGCAATCTAAACCAAATTATTGCCCAGCCCGGCCGAGACCGCATTGTATGGGTGGAACAAAATTTGCAAACCAAAGCAATCTCGTTGCATAATGCGCCGCTGCACGTGGGCAGCTTGGTGCATGACCATCTGCTTAAGCCCAAAGAGTCGGTGGTGCTAACTTCGGCTACCCTGCGCACCCACAACTCCTTTGAATATTTCCAGGAACGCCTGCATCTGTGGGACGCCGCCGAGGTGGCGGTTGGGTCCCCCTTTGATTATGAAAGCAGCACCCTGCTCTATTTGCCCACCGATCTTCCTGAGCCGGATACCGCCGGTTATCAAAAGGCGTTGGAAACGGGTCTCATCAACCTGGTCAAACAAATCAAGGGGCGCACTCTGGTGTTGTTTACGGCTTACACCCAGCTTGTGCATACGGCCAATAACATTCGCGGCCCGCTAGCCGATGCCGGGATTATTGTTTACCAGCAGGGGGATGGTTCTAATCGCCGCCAGATTTTGGAGAACTTTAAAAATGCGGAGCAGGCCGTTTTGATGGGGACTCGCTCCTTTTGGGAAGGGGTGGATATTCCCGGCCCGGCCCTGAGTTGCGTGGTGATTACCCGCATCCCCTTTGCGGTGCCCAGCGACCCGATTGTGGCCGCCCGCGCCGAAACCTTTGATGATGCGTTTAACCAATACTCTATTCCGCAAGCTATTTTAACCTTCCGGCAGGGTTTTGGCCGCCTCATCCGCACCCACCAGGACCGTGGTGTGGTTGCCATTTTTGACCGGCGGGTGATCAGCAAGGGCTATGGCCAGGCTTTTTTAGAATCGCTGCCCGGCGTAACAGAATATCGCGGCCCCCTGGCAAATTTGCCCAAAATGGCCGAGGACTGGATTGATTACGGGGGGATTTAAAGAGCGTTTTTAAGATGCCGCTGCTGCCAGGTAACTGTCCAGAAATAACTTTTTCTCTGAGTTAGCGTGATTGGTAATTGGTTACTGGTAATTATAACTAATTCATCTCGTTTCCAAAGCGGGTTTAGGAATGAGATGATAACGAGATGACAAATTAATTACTCATTTCTTTTAGAGGAACAAATTATGATCGAAGTTAATGCTTTACGTAAAGGCACAACCTTTACTCACGAAGGTGAACTGTATAAAGTGCTTGATTTTTCTCACATCAAAAGTGGTCGAGGTGGGGCAACCATCCGCACCAAAGTGATCAACCTGCGCACCGGCTCTATCTATGAAAAAACCTTTACCGGCGGCGAGCGGGTTGAAGACATCAGCCTGGATCATACCGAGGCCCAATACCTTTACAATGACGGCGACCTGTATTACTTTATGGATACGGAAACTTACGAGCAGCCGGCCTTTGCCCCGGATGTGATTGAGCACATCATTCCTTACCTCACCGAGGGCATGAAGGTAAAAATTTCTAGCTACAACGGTGAAGCCCTGGATATTGAAATCCCCACCACCGTTGATTTGGAAGTGGTCTCGGCTGAGCCCGGTTTTGCCGGCGATACCGCCACCGGCGCTACCAAGCCGGTAACGGTTTCTACCGGGTTGGTGGTGCAGACCCCGCTCTTTGTGAATGTGGGCGATGTCATCAGGATTGATACTCGCAGCGGAGCTTATCTGACCCGCGTGTAAGTGGTGAAAACGTAAAGAGGCGACGCGCTCCGGGTGCGTCGCCTCTTTTTTTAGCTTTAATCAGAATCTAACCTGGTGATGCTAAAATAGTTGAAAAATATTAATTTGTCCTCGTGGATTGGTCTAACTTATGCGAACTCCAGCCGGAAAAGACTGTAAATATTACTACGGCGATTTTTACCGCGGCCGCAATGTGCAAGCCTGCCGCCTGATTGAGCAAAACCGGGAATCGCCGCCGTGGCAGCCCAAATTATGCTCATCGTGCCCGGTGCCTGATATTTTACGAGCCAACGGGGCTGAGACGCTTAAACTGGATGCTAAAGTAGTGAGTAAATTTTTGGGATTCAAGCAGTCGGTGGAAGTGACCGGCTGGTGCAGCAACTGTTTTAGTGAAATACCCAATCCCCTGTTGGGCTGCCCCAATTGTGGCGGGGCGCGCCACCCCTCAATTTTAGACCTGGAGGAGGGGCCTCGCTAAAAAATGTCTAACAAAAACGATATCCAATGCCCCACTCATTGTGAATCATGCCCGGTTTGCTGGGGTCTGCTTCAATTTTGCGCCGTAAATAGCTGATATACAGGCGCAGGTAATCTATCTCATTGATATATTCCGGCCCCCATACCTCTCGCAGCAGAAATTCATGCGAGAGCATCCGCCCCTGGTGCTGCACAAAAACGGATAACAGCCGGAACTCCGTGGGGCTTAGATAGACCCATTCCCCATCAATCGTTACCTCGTGCCGGTCAAAATCAATCACCAGGTTTTCATGAGTAAAAATAGCGCGGCGAGTTTGGCCGTTGGAGCCATTAACATTGGCCGAGCGATTGGCCCGCCGCAGCACTGCCCGCAGGCGCGCCGAAAGTTCTTCGGTGGTCACCGGCTTGACGATATAATCGTCAGCCCCCAGGTTCAAGCCCTTGATCACATTCTCTTCGGAACTTAAAGCGGTCAACATGATAATGGGCACTTCTGACATTTCTCTAAAACGGGTGCAAGTTTGCCAGCCATCAAGATCGGGCAGCATAATATCCAAAATAATGGCATCTGGTTTATAGGTGTAAGCTTTTTGCAGACCGGTGATGGCGTTATTGGCCACGTCTACGTGGAACCCTTTTTGGGTCAAC
>CAZDMM010000489.1:0-6019 GCA_964505845.1 uncultured Caldilineaceae bacterium | reverse complement strand
GAACCGCCTGCAGCAGGCGGCGGAGGATGTATTGGCTCATACGGCGTTACTCCACAAGGTAGCAGGGTAGCAAGGTTGCAGGATTACAGGGTAGCAAGGTAGCAGAGTTGCAGTTTGCTACTTGCTACTTGCTACTCTGCTACAATTTGCTACTCTGCTACCTGCCACCTGCTACTTGCTACTTGCTACTCTGCTACAATTTGCTACTCTGCTACCTGCTACTCTTTAACATCCCACTCATTGGCGTTGAAGAAGGGGTTGACGCCGGAGAACTTTATCCCGGTCAGGCGCGGGTTGACGGCCCATTGGTCTTCATCCTTCCACATGCCAATGTAGTAAACTTTATCGTACATAATCTGCTGAATCTGGTACATTAACTCTAGGCGCTTTTGAGCGTCAATCTCCACCGACTGCTGCTGGAAGAGTTTGTCCAGTTCTTCATCGCACACAAACCAGTTGCCGCCAGAGGGATTCTCCTCGGTGGGGATTTGGCTGCACAGCCAGTTATCGGTGTTGGGATCGGGGAAAGAGGCGACGTTTGACCATTCGGCAAAGTCTGACTCGCCGATAGCCACCGGGCCTTCTTCGGCAAAACCGTTAAAGAATACGTCACCCTCAAAGTTAAACAGTTCCACCCCAATGCCAATTTCTTTCAACTGCTGCTGCACCACTGCTTGCGTGTCTTTGCGCACGGGCCGGGTGGTGGTGACATAGCGCAGCACCAGTTCTTCGCCATCCTTGTCACGGGTGCCGTCGCCGTTGCTGTCTACCCAGCCGGCCTCATCCAGCAGCTTTTTGGCCTGTTCGGGATCGTAAGGGTAAGGTTTCAGGTCGGGGTTAGCCCAGGCCGAACCATCCCAGAAGGTAACGTTGGGTTCGGTCAGGCCAAAGAGCAAATCTTTGGTGATTTTATCCCGGTCAAAGCCCATAGCCAGGGCCTTGCGCACGTTTACATCCAGCATGCCGGGGTGGGCGGTATCGGGGCGCATATTGAGGAACAGCCCTTCGTTGTAGCCGGAGGAGGCGCTCATAATATTGATGCCATTTTCCTTGAGGTCGGGAATATCGGCAAAGCTGACAAAGGTGCCAATGTCGGCATCGCCGGCCTTGAGCGCGGCATTTTGGGCGGCGTCATCGGCCAGGATGCGGAAGAAAACCTCGTCTATCTTGGCGATTTTACCGTAATAATTGTCATTGCGCACGAAGGAGAAATGGCTGCCGGTTTCAAACTCTTTGAACACAAAGGGGCCGATGCCGACGGTGGGGGCGCGGTTCCACTCGGCGTTGTCAATGGTGCCCTCCTTTTCAAAAACCGGCTCTAAAATGTGCTTGGGCAAAATAGCTCCACCGTTGGCCTTGACAAAGAGCACCGACTGCCAGGCCGGGAAGGGTTTTTTGAGCTTGACGACCACAGTCAGGGGGTCGGGCGCCGTCACTTCCTCTACAAATTCATCGTAGGGATAACGGGTGATAACGGTATTGCCCTTATCCATCACCATCTGCCAGGTAAAAACCCAATCGTCGGCGGTATACGGCTCGCCATCGGACCAGGTCAGGCCATCTTTTAATTTGAAGGTCATGCTCAGGCCATCCTTAGAGATGCCCCCGTTTTGGATGCTGGGCATCTCGGTCAGGTGAACCAGGCAGGGTTGAGCATGTTCATCAAAATTCCAGGGGCGTTCCAACCATAAAGCGGTGGTAATCCAGCTAAACCATTGATCGGTATAATGGGGGTTAAAAGAGCTGGGTTCCTGAGTAAAGCTGATTCTGACCACTTTACCACCGCTGCCGGCCGCAGCTTCGGCCGTCGCTTCCGCAGTGGCGGCTGCATCGGCAGCCGCTGCAGTGGCTGGAGGCAGGTCTGCGCAGTCGGGCACGGTCGCCTCGGCGGCTTCGGTAGTAGCCTCTGCTTCTTCGGTGGGTTCAGCAGTGGCTTCAGCTTCTTCGGTGGGAACGGGGGTGGTAGCAGCAGCGGCTTCGATTTGGGTCTGCTCAGGAGCGTTTGGCGCAAGCTGGGCGCTGCCGTAACTGGCCAAAAACAGTAATGTCGCCATTACGACGATGAGTGACCACCAGGGTCGTCTTGCAAGCATAGTGTCTCCTCCTAAATAGATTTACCTCAAAAGTTAATTGGCCTAAAAAACTTTGAGCGAAATCAGTGTAGCTTTTGCGCCTCACCTCCTTTAGAGAGAAGATTTGCGGGGATTAGGGGATTAGGGGTTTTTATTTCATCCCCCAACACCTGCACTTGTGTGCAGGCGCAAGTGTCCCCTAATCCCGGCTTCTCCTTACTTACTTTAGACTCTAATCGTTGCTCTTTAGCTCCCCCTGCAAAAACCGCAGCGCCGTTTCCGCAAAGATAGCCGCACCGATGGGCAGAGCGTCTTCATCCAAATCAAAGGTGGCTTCGTGCAGCCCGCCCACCTCACGCCCTTTGGGTTTGACCCCCAGGCGGAACATGGCCCCCGGCGCTTGAGCCGTCATGTAGGCAAAGTCCTCGGCCCCAAAACTGATCATATCCTGGTCCGTTACCCCGGCTGGGCCAAGCACATCCCGGCCCACCTCTTGCAACCAGCCGGACACCGTTTCATCGTTAACCAAAGGCGGGTAGCCAAAATCCATTTCCAGCCGGTAATCGCCCCCCCAGGCCCGGACGATCTCTGCCGCTTTTTTGACATCCTCCCGCAACTGCATGCGCGTCCGCTCGTCGCGGCTGCGCATCGTCCCTTCAATATACGCCTCAGCGGGGATGATGTTGCTGGCGCTGCCGGCCTTGACCACGCCCACCGTCAGCACGCCGGGGCGGAGCGGGCTAATCCGGCGTGAAGGGATGGCGTACAACGCCGGCAAAACCTGGCTCATCAACCAGATGGGGTCAAGGCTAGAGTGAGGATGCGCGGCATGTCCACCCCTGCCCTGAATATATATACGAAAATCATCCACCGCCGCCTGCACCACCCCTGGCGCAATCTTGATTTGGCCGACCTCTACCCTGGGGTCAACGTGCAAAGCGATGACGTGATCCACGCCCTCCAGCGCCCCATCTGCGAGCATGCGTGGTGCGCCGCTGACGCCGTCCGGGCCAAAAGATTCCTCGGAGGGCTGGAACAACAGGCGCACTTCGCCGGGCAGCGCCATTTGATGCAGCAGCATGGCCGCGCCCAGCAGAATGGCGGTGTGGGCGTCGTGGCCGCAGGCGTGCATGCAGCCGGGGATTTGGCTGGCGTACTCGGTCCCGGTCTGCTCCACAATGGGCAGGGCATCCATATCGGCCCGGATGCCAATGACCGGGCCGCCCCCCTGGCCCAGGTGGGCCACCACCCCGGTTTTGCCCACACCGGTCTGTATCTCGACCCCTAAATCGGTCAGGGTGCGGGCCACCAGCGCCGCCGTTTCATGCACCTCAAAACCCAGTTCGGGCCTTTGGTGAATCGTCCGGCGCAGGCGCACCATCTCGCCCTTTAAGGCTTTAGCTTTTGCAAGGATGTCTTTATCTATCATAGCTGACAAATTATAAAATTGAGTAATGGTTTTTAACTTGGACGTAGTAAAGATTTAATACACCGTAAATAAAGTTTTCTAAACTTTTTGGCAGCAAAAATTCAAGATTACTTAATTTACGCTGTATTTAATTTAGGTCAATCCAGAAAGAGCAGAATTCACGGAATGATAGAATATCAATTCTTTAATTCTGCCCATTCTGCTCTGAGTGAGACAACAGAAACTATCACTGGGTGAAATACCTAAATATCTTTTGTGTAGGCGGAGGAAAAGTTAGACAGAAAATTGAGGCCATTATAGTCACTTCAAGATAAAACGCAAGCGTTAACAAATTTTCACTTTCTGTTGCCCATCCCCCCGGCGCGTGTTATACTTGCCACATTAATAATTCACCATTCACTATTCACAATTAATATGACCACCCCAGTTCGTCGCCAATATCTGGCCGTCAAAAAACAATATCCCGATACCATCGTTTTCTTTCGCCTGGGCGATTTTTACGAGACCTTTGACGACGACGCCAAGTTGGTCGCCAAAGTGCTTGATATTGTGCTGACCTCGCGCAATTACTCCCAGGCCGAAGAGCGAGTGCCCATGGCCGGCGTGCCTTACCACGCGGTTGACCATTACCTGGCCCGGCTCATCAAGGCCGGCTACCGCGTCGCCATTTGCGAGCAGTTGGGCAATGAACCCATCAAAGGGCTGGTTCCCCGCGAGGTGACGCGGGTGGTCACGCCCGGCACCGTGGTGGAGGCCAACCTGCTCTCGGCCAAAGAGAACAACTACCTGGCCGCCCTGGTGGTGCAGGGCGACCGGGCCGGACTGGCCTATGTGGACATCACCACCGGTGAATTTGCCGCCACCCAATTGCAGGGGCCAGACATCTCCCGCCTGGTGGTCAATGAAATCACCCGGCTCAAACCGGCCGAAATCATCGCCCCCAACCCGGCCAGCCTGGAGCCAATCGCCCACCTCGCCCTCTCCCACGCCCTGTACGACGCCTGGCGCTTTGAGCATGGACACGCCCAGCAGATGTTGCAGCGCCACTTTGAGGTGGCCACGCTCGACGGCTTTGGGCTGGGCGGCAAACCCCTGGCGGTTCAGACCGCCGGGGCCATCATCCAGTATGTGGCCGATACCCAAAAAGCAGCCCTGGCCCACATCACCCGCTTGACCGCTTACAGCACCGAGTCTTTTATGACCCTCGACGCCGCCACCCGGCGCAACCTGGAATTGACCGAAACCATCCGCACCGGCGCGGTGCAGGGGTCGCTGCTGGGGGTGCTGGACAAAACCATCACCTCGATGGGCGGGCGGCGGCTGCGCACCTGGCTGCACCAACCGCTGCTCGATGTGGCGGCCCTCAAGGCCCGGCTTGATGCGGTGGAATGTTTTTTCAACGACACCCTGGCTCGCGGCAACCTGCGCGCCCAACTCAAAGAGATTGCTGACCTGGAGCGGCTGACCAACCGCGTCATCCAGGGCATCGCCCAGCCCAGGGATTTGCTGGCCATCAAGCGCAGCCTGGAGACTATACCGGCGATTCAAGAAATCCTGGGGAATTTACGATTTACGATTGACGATTTACGATTAAAAGAGGCATCTTCTACGCAACTTGATGAGAAATCAGAGTCTGAAATCGTAAATCGTAAATCCGCCGAAGGCGCGCAAAGCGAAATCGTAAATCTGAAATTAGACTCCTGCCCCGACCTCATCGCCCTCATCTCCCAGGCCATTGTGGATGACCCGCCGGCCCTCATCAACAAAAGCGGCTTTATCCGGGCCGGCTTCTCCGCCGAACTGGATGGCATCATTGCCAGCGCCCGCGACGCCCGCGCCTGGATTGCCAATTTAGAGCCGGTGGAGCGCAAGCGCACCGGCATCAAGAGTCTCAAGGTCAGCTTCAACAAGGTGTTTGGCTACTACATTGAAATCTCGCACGCCAACCGTGACCTGGTTCCGCCTGATTACATCCGCAAGCAAACCCTGGTCAACGCCGAGCGGTACATCACCCCGGATTTGAAGGAGTACGAAAGCCTGGTGCTCAACGCCGAGGAGCGCCAGCTTGAGGTGGAAATCCGCATCTTCAAGGAGGTGTGCGCCCAAATTGCCGCCGCCGCTGAGCGCCTGCTGGCCACTGCTCGCAGCCTGGCTTACCTGGATGTGGTGGCCGCCCTGGCCGAGGTGGCCCGGCAGAACAATTACAGCCGCCCGGTTCTGAGCGATGACGATGCCCTGGAGATTGTCAACGGCCGCCACCCGGTAGTTGAAACTATGCCGCTGACCGACGCCGACGGCCTGGCCACGGCCTTTGTGCCTAATGATGTCTCCCTCTCGCGGGAGGAGTTAATCCACATTATCACCGGGCCTAACATGAGCGGAAAATCAACTTTCTTGCGCCAGGTGGCTCTAACAGTGCTGCTGGCCCAAATCGGCAGCTTTGTGCCGGCAGAGCGGGCCAAAATTGGGCTGGTGGATCGCATCTTCACCCGCATCGGGGCGCAGGATGAGATTCACG
>CAZDMM010000488.1:0-6023 GCA_964505845.1 uncultured Caldilineaceae bacterium | reverse complement strand
ACCTCCTGTGAAAACAGCTCTATCTCGCCGCAGGGCGGCATCCCCACCCGCTACCGCCCGCAGAGGCAGATGCAAAGCGTGCCTCTGCTACGGCATTTTCATTTCTGGCGTCGCCCCTCGAGAGGCTGTCCGGCGCCCTTAGAAATACTGCCCACCGTTAACCCCAAGCACCTGGCCGGTGATATAGCTAGAAGCAACGGGCGACAGCAAAAAGGCAGCCGCCCAGGCCATCTCCTTGGGGTCGGCAAAGCGGCGCATGGGAATCTGCTTGATCAGCACTTCTTGCACCTTTTCCGGGATACCTTTGATGATGTCGGTGAGGGTGTAGCCAGGCGCTACCACGTTAGAGCGAACCCCATAACGAGCCCCTTCAAGGGCCACCGTTTGGGAAAAAGCAATCAACCCGGCCTTGGAAGCCGAATAGTTAACCTGGCCAATATTGCCCCGTTGCCCGCCCAGGGAGCTGATAAAGACGACCGCGCCGGCCTGCCGCTCATACATTTTGGGTAAAATCGGCTTGACGGTATAATAAGCGCCGGTCAGGTTAGTCTCAATCACATCATGCCAATCTTCGGAAGACATTTTGACGATGAGATTATCTTTGATAATCCCGGCATTGCACACCACCCCATAGATAGGTCCCAGTTCCTGCTCAACCTGGTCGGCAAAAGTAGTCATGCCGGCCTCGTCGGTAACATCCACCCTTACCCCCAGCGCACCTCTTGGCCCTGGCTCTTTACGATAGGTGTAGGCCACCTTGGCCCCAAAGTCTTCCAACACTTCTACAATGGCTGCCCCGATACCGTGGTTGCCCCCGGTTACCACAATGATTTTATCTTCAAGCGCCAGCATATTCTTTCCTTTAAGAGCCTCCTTCTCTAAGAAATGAATTTATTTATAATCACTCAGACCCCCGAGGAAAACCTCCCCGGAGGTCTAGAGTTGATTATTTGACTTCAGAACGTACGGAAATCATTACGAAGCAGAATTCAATTTGGGAAAATGGTATATGGGGAGTTTATTATAGCTCGCTGTTTTTTAACAGTGACAAGCGCACCACTTTTCAATGACATTTGTCATCCAATACTATGGCTCCGGAAAGTTCTGGACTTGAAGGTTGAGCAGCAATCTGGCCTTATCCCCGCGCTTTGAGCCACTTGGCGATGCCGGGCGCCAACATTTTTTGGGATTTACCGCTCACGTAGAACCCAATATGGCCGGCCGGAATCTCCAACTCGCTGTAATCTTTGCTGCCCACATATTTACCCAGGGCCCGGGTTGACTTGGGCGGCACCAGGTGGTCTTGATTGGCAAAGCAGTTCAACACCGGCATGGTAATGTTCCTCAGGTCTACCGGCTGATTGCCCAGCATTACCTCATTTTTGATTAATTTATTCTGTTGGAAGAAGTCTTTGACAAATTGACGGTAGGCTTCTCCGGCGCTGTCGGGGCCTTCATTAAGCCACTTCTCCATGCGCAGGAAGTTGAGCGTTTTTTGCTGATCATCAATAATGTCAATCATGTCGGTGTACTTTTTAACGTTGAGCGACATGGGGCGCACCAACATGAAAGAGAAATTCAACAACTCGGCCGGAACATTGCCCAGGGCGTCAATCATGGGGTCAATATCCAGGTGACGCGCCCACACATTGAGCAAGCCCCACTCCTCGTTTTCTTCCTCCTTGTCGGCGTGGAAATCAATGGGGGTTACCGTAAGAACCAGGTTTTTAATCTTGTCGGGATGCAGGGCCGCGTAACAGGCGGCCATAGTGCCACCCTGGCAAATCCCAAGCAGGTTGATTTTATCCAGGCCGTGCTGCTCCCGCAGAAAATCTACGCAGCTATCAAGGTAGTCGTTAACGTAATCGTCCAGGGTCAGCCAGCGATCTTTACGGCTGGGGTCTCCCCACTCGATCAGGTAAATGTCAATCCCCTCTTTAAGCAGGTTGCGGATGAGAGATCGGTCTTCCTGCAAATCGGCCACCATCCAGCGGTTAACCAAAGCGTAAGAAAAGAGCAGCGGAATTTTGAAGGGCTTGTCTACCACGGGCTGAAAATGATACAGCTTCAGCTTGTCTTCCTGGTAAACTACTTCTCTGGGGGCCGTGCCCACTTGAATGTCGTCTTCTTTGAGACGGCTCAACAACTCAATACCCTTGACCATCTTCTGGTTAAGTTCGGTAAATTCGTGGATGGCTTTTTCAGGCGTTATTTGGATTGGGAATGCCATAGTTTACTCCTTTCACGCCTCACTGGCGGCAATTTCAGGAACAGGGTGGGCTGTTTCTGAGGCTTCTTGTTTTCGTTTGACGGGTGGCTTGGCAGCCTTTTTGGCTGCGGCCGGCGCTTCGTCGGGGCCAACGCCGTTCTTTTCCTTCAAAGCCTTTTTAAGCGCCTTAACCTCTTTGCGCAGTTCGTACAAGCTGCGGTAGGCGTCGTCCAATTCGCTCCGGGTGGGCAGGTTAAGCGTTTGCATGAAGATTTCCACAATCTCCTGTTCCTTCATGCGATACTTCATCACGGCAGACGACAGTTCCCGCTGAACGTTTAAATACTCTTCTGACTTGTACAGCTTGCTAAAGGTTTGATCAATGGTGTCCATCCACAGGTTCATCAGGTCGCGGACGCTCTCAATTTTTTCACCGCGTTCGCTGATGGCCACCAGCTCCTTCATCACCGCTTCAAAAGCCACGGCCGCGGTTTTGGCTAACAGCATGTGATAATCGGCGCTGGCCTTGCGAAAATCTACCCAGGTATCAAAGCCATTCACCAGGGTTGACATCATCTCGCGGTTAAAGCCCATGCGCGGCGTCTCGGTCATGCGGCCAAAAGAGCGCTCGTAAGCATCCCAGTGTAGCCGGCTCAACTCGGCCAATTCAGAACCTGCACCGGTCATGGCCTGGCTAAAATGCCAGGGGCTGTGAATCCAGGATTGCAGCCAGGGTTGGCCCAATTTTTGCCACTCTTCCAGGTAAAAGCGCCACAGATCGTTGATATCCTTGCTAGAAGTCATAAAACCGGTCGGCCCGCCCACCAGTTGTTGAAACCATTGATTGCTAAAATCACTCAAAACCGACTGCCAATCTTCGCCGGCTTCAATCTTGGGCGCAATCATCTGCCAGGCTTTGGTGGAGAGTTCCAAAAAGCGCATCATCGAAGCCTGGCTGGCCGCCAGTTGTTCTACCACCCCTTTGATGGTTGGTCCGGAACTGGCGGTTAAATTTTGCATACTTTGCTCGGCCAGCCAGCGCCACTGCTCGGTCATGTTAGGAAATTTAGATGAGTCAGACATACCCTGCGCCAGACCCAGCCAGCTATCCCACATCTTTTTTTGCGCCTCACCCCATGTGTGCATCATGGTCTCGGCTTGTTTGGTCCAGTCCATATTAATCTCTCCTTACGCTATCTCACTACCCAACCCCACCTCATAGAGAAATCAATTAAAAGTTAGACTCTCAACTTAGCAGCGACGGCTACCGGCGAAGCGCCCCCTGTCCCCAGGATGCCCAGAAGGGGCGCAGACACGCCGTCGCGACCGAAGGGAGTGCAGGGCGTGGGAGCCCGGCCCGCTAAAATATTGTACGATGTTTATCTGATTTCTCTATCAGTTGTTCCCAAGCTCAGGCTGAGCTGCGGCCCGGCTAGAGTTTGGGAACATGAACGGTGCGCCAGTTATTTGCCGGCTTTGCCCAGGTTAGTGAAGTTACGCACCCATTCGGCTTGCGCATCCATCATCTTTTTAGACATTTCTTGCCAAGGCCCCATGAAATTGAACGCATCTTTGTCAAAACCCGCCGGGAACTTGGCCGGTTCCATCTTTTTCATCACCTCAAACCAGTTATTCCACAGTTGTTCTTGCATATCGGTCCAGCGTTTGGTCATCTCCTGCACCTGGTTAGCCCACTCGGCTGTGCCCTGGGGGGCGCCTTTAACCGAGGCGACGCTCTCTGCCCAAATCCGGCTCCCTTCAACCTGAGCGTTCAGAGTATTTTTAATTGACTCGTGCCAGGCGTCAACCGTTTTTTCCCACAGTTGGCTGGGCTGCGAAGCGTCAAATTGCTTCACTCCATCAAGCCAGCTATCCCAAGTTTTCTTTTGGACATCCGTCCAGGTTTTGAACATTTCTTGGGTTTGATTCATCCAGTCCATTGTTTATCCTCCTAAGATAATGTAATTTTTAATTTTAACAGCTCAACCCTGCCACCACATGGTCTCACGGGTGATGTCGGTAACGGTGATAACGCCTAACAGTTTATCTTTAACAACCGGGGCGCGGTGCAGGTGATGTTGAGCAAATATCTGGCATACTTCTTCCACGGTCAGGTCGGGGTCAACCTCAATACAAGGCTTGGTCATAATCTCGGCCACCGTGATATGCCTGGGATTCTTGCCCTGGGCGGCCACTTTATAAACAACATCCGCTTCGGTGACAATACCATAAGCATCTTCGGGGCTGACAGGCTCTACCATCAAGCCGCGCAGCCGTTTTTCCCTCATCAAATCCATGGCTTCGGCCACCGACATGGACTCTTTGATTGTGATGACCGGGGTGGTCATAATTTCTTGTGCTGTCTGCATAATTCACCTCCTAGCCTAAAAATTCATTTATTCTTGCCACCACTGTCCCTTGTACAAAATATCGGAGACGGAGACAATCCCCATGAGTCCATCTTTGATGACCGGGGCGCGGTGGATATGATTGTTAACAAACAGCCGCGAGATGTTTTGGACGGTCATATCTGGACCGACCGTAATACAGGGCTTGGTCATAATATCACCCACCGTCTGCGCCTTGGGGTCGCTCCCAAAAGCGATGATTTTGTAAGCGATGTCGGCCTCCGTGATGATGCCGTAGGCCTTGTCAGCCCCCCGGGGCGGCACAATCAGGGCATGCAATTTTTTCTGCCTCATCAGGCCAATTGCTTCGGATACCAGCGCCGAGGCGGAAATGGTGACAACCTCGGTAGTCATAATGTCTTTTGCTTTTAACACGGTTTACCTCCTTACCAATATTGGGGTCAAAGTAATGATGTGAGTATTACCACCTGGAAAGCCTGTTCAGGCAGCAGAGGGAGCGTTTGACCGGTGTTACAGGGTGGCCCCGCCGTCCACACCAATTACCTGACCTGACACATAAGCGGCTTCATCAGAAGCCAGCCAGACGTAAGCATTGGCAATGTCTACCGGCTTGCCAAAGCGCCCCATAGCAATCCGTTCCAACAACTTTTCCACCACCTTTTCGGGGATACCGGCCGTCAAGCGGGTCTCGATAAATCCCGGCGCCACCGCGTTAACCCGGATGCCCTTGCGCCCCAATTCGCGCGCCCACACTTTGGTCATGCCAATTACCCCGGCCTTGCTGGCCACATAGTTGGTTTGACCATAATTTCCATAAGGAGCAACCAGAGAAGAGGTGCTAAGGATCACCCCGCTGCCCTGGGCAATCATAATGGGGGCAACCGCCTGAGCACAATTGAAAACACCTTTCAAATTGATGGCAATCACCAGGTCAAAATTTTCTTCGGTCATTTTGGTTAGCTGGGCATCCCGGATAGTGCCGGCGTTGTTAACGATGACGTCAACCCGGCCGCCAAAGTGATCCAGGGTAGCCTGCACCATCGCGTTTACCGAAGGCCGATTGCTAACATCTACCTTAACGGCCAAAGCTCTGCCATCCTTAGCGGTAATTTCGTCAACAACATTTTGCGCTTCGTCCAGGTCCATATCAGCCACAACTACCCAGGCGCCTTCTTCGGCAAAGCGCACAGCCGTAGCGCGACCGATACCACGCCCAGCCCCGGTGATGATTGAAACTTTATTTTTTAGGCGCATGATCTACTCCTGTGAAGGGTCTATACAAAAAGGGGGGGCAGTTTAAATCTTGCCCCCCCTGGCCGGTTAATTGGCCGAAATCGTGGTAAACATCTTGGCTGCACGTTCAGCCGCCCAATCTGAAAAAAGTGCGGTCGTGGTCATCACTTTAGAGGCGGTGGTGAACAGTTTGGCTGCATATTCGGAACTGG
>CAZDMM010000487.1:1393-6060 GCA_964505845.1 uncultured Caldilineaceae bacterium | reverse complement strand
TCAGCCCGGTCGCGCCTCCGGCATGGGTTAACCTGGTTCAAACACCGGCGCTATTTGGCCCGCCTGCTGAATTATTTTAGGGCCTGCACGGTGGTTTCTGAGCAGGAACAGCGGCTGCTGCGGCAAACAATTCCGGGGTATCAGGCCATTGAAGTGATACCCAACTGTATCAACCTGGCCGATTATCAGCAGGCGCTGGTTACACCGCAGCCCAACCACCTCATCTTTACCGGTTCTTTCCGGTTCTCGGCCAACTATGACGCCATGCAGTGGTTTTTGCAAGAGGTTTACCCCTATGTGCAGGCCCAGGCGCCCGAGGTGCGGCTGACCATCACCGGCGATCATGCTAATTTGCCCCTGCCGCCGGCCGCGCATGTAACCTTAACCGGTTATGTGGATGATGTGCAAGCCCTGGTGGCCTCGGCCGGGGTCAGCCTGGCCCCGCTGCGGGTGGGCGGTGGAACCCGCCTCAAAATCCTGGAAGCAATGGCGGTGCGCACCCCGGTGGTGGCTACCTCCAAGGGCGCCGAAGGCTTAGAGGCCCAATCCGGCCAGCATTTGCTGATTGCCGATACGCCGCAGGCTTTTGCAGAGGCCATCTTGCAATTGTTAAAAGACCCCTCTTTGCGCCAACGGCTGGTCAACAATGCCTATCAATTGGTTGCTGAAAAATATGATTGGGCTGCCACTATGCCCCGGTTTTTGAATCTGGTGGAGCGGGTGGCCTGTGCTTGAAAATAAAGAGGATGATGATGCAAACTCCCCTGACCGGCGCTAATAACTTAGCCCGCCAGGCTGCGGTAAATAGGATGATTTCTGTTTTTAAGCGTATGGTGATTGTCACCTGGCTGCTGTTCCTGCTGCCGCTTTACCCCTTGCTAACTTATACCAGCGTCAAAGCCACTGTTTGGCAGCGTTACTCGTTACAGTACGCCATTGGACTGGCTATTTACGCCGCTATCTTGCTGCTGTGGCCGCTGCTGCTGGGTTTGCCTAAACGCTATGTTCACCTGCTCAACCGCCAATTTGATGATTTTCTGGCTAACCCCTGGTTATATGGGCAGTTTGTCATTACCTGCACCGCGCTAACCCTGGCGGCTATCACTGCTATGCTGCTGTGGGGCTGGGGCTACAACCTGATGTTGGGCCTGAGCGTGGTGCTGTTTGGGTTATGGGTGAGTGTTTTGCCCTTGTTTTGGGGCTGGGGCCTCAGCGGATGGAAGTTCAAACTTGGGTCGCCGGTGCTGTGGTTAGACCGGCTGGGCCAAAACATACATCTGTGGCTGCCGCCGGTTATTGGAGCCGGGGTGCTGCTCATCAGCGCGGTCTTGGGCTTCTTATCTTTTTCGATGTCGCTCATCCCGTTTTTGGGCCTGGTTCCTGCCGTCATCGCATTTCTCCTTTATTGGCGCTGGCCGGCTATTGGTTTGCTAGGGCTGGTCGTGGTGGACTTGGTAGTTCCTTCTCCAGAGCTACCGGGCGGTTTTAACTTCGGCGTCCTGCTTTTAATCGTATTAATTGTTTTACACCTGTTCTCAGTAATTGTGAAACGCCGCCCCTTGCGGCTGGTATCATCTCGAACGGTAGCCCCACTGCTGGCCCTGGTGCTGGGAGCCATATTCTCTTTTGGGGTGGGTAATTTGCCCTGGTTCACTTTTGCGCAGCCGGCTCCGATGCAGGCTCAATTGGGCGGGTTGGCGATATATGTCCTGGCGGTCGGCGCTTTTCTGCTGATAGCCCACCAGGTGCGTGACCTGCGCTGGCTGCAATGGCTGACCTGGTTATTCATCGCCTTAGCCTTTGTCCATGTCTCAGGCTGGGTGGTGCCGGGGCTGGGCCGATTCACAGACCCCTTATTGCAAAATGGTACCTTTAATAATGGGCTGTTTTGGCTCTGGTTAGTCGCTTTGGCCTTTAGCCAGGCCGCCTTTAACCGAGAGCTGCATATCATCTGGCGAGGGGTCTTAGGCGGCATAGCTTTAATTACCCTCTATGTAGGATTTGTCCTGAATAATGATTGGAAATCAGGATATTTGCCCTCGATAGCCAGCGTGGGGGCTATGGTGGCTTTTCATGCCTGGTGGATTGCCGTGCCGGCCGCCCTGGTTGGTTACCCCATCACCCTATACCTGTCATCCCAGGCCATCGCCTCAGACGATTACAGCTACTCCACCCGGGTTGACGCCTTACTCATCATGTTGGAAATCATCAAAGTTAACCCGATTTTAGGGCTTGGCCCGGCCAACTATTACTGGTACACCCCCCTCTTCCCCATCAGGGGGTGGGCGGTGCGCTTTAATTCTCATAATAATTATGTTGATATGGTGGCTCAAACCGGCCTGATCGGGCTGGCCTGTTTCTTGTGGTTTGCGGGTGAGCTGGCCTGGCTGGCCTGGAAGTTAAAAACCAGGGTGCCGGCTGGGGGATTTGCCTGGGCTTACGTTTATGGCGTTATGGGTGGGTTAGTTGGCACTTTGGTGGCTGCAGCCCTGGCTGATTGGGTTTTACCCTTTCCTTACAATATTGGTCTGACCGGCTTTCGCATGAGCATGCTGGCCTGGATGTTTTTGGGTGGGTTGGTCTGTATTGAACAGATTTATTTGCACCAGCCTCAAGCCCAAGAAAGTGGGGTTAGCGATAGTTTAGGCTCTTTATCACAGGGACGGCTGCAAACTGCGGCGGCCTCCTCTGCCCTACACAAATAGCTTGTTATACCACAAAAAGGAGTCTCTCAATGAACAATGAAGAAGTGATTGGTTTAGTTCCTGCCGCAGGCAAGGGGGTGCGTTTGGGCTTACCCTATCCCAAAGAGTTATATCCCGTCATTCGGGACAATCACTACAAACCTATCGCTCAGTTTGTGCTGAACAGCCTGACCAGGGCCGGGGCGCAGCATGTGGTCTTTGTGATTAACGAAACCAAGCACCAACTGGTGGGTTACTTTGGCAATGGACATCGCTTTGGCTGCCACCTGAGTTATGTGGTGCAGGAACCGGGCAACAATCACGAGAAATCTACCTCGCCGGGGCTGGCCCATGCCCTGGACTCGGCTTACCATTTAACCCGGGGCAAAACAGTCTTTTTTGGGATGGCCGACACCATTATGCAGCCTGAAGATGTTTTTGCCACCGCTTACAGCGCCGCCGCCCCGGATGATGATGTGATTTTGGTACTGTTCCCTACCGAGCGCCCGGAAAAATTTGGTATGGTGCGCCTGGACCGGGATAACCGCGTGCTGGAAATTGTAGACAAACCCCGCCAAACCGACCTGACCGAGATGTGGGGCTGCATTATCTGGCGGTCTCGCTTTACCGAACATCTGCACAGCGCCGTTGACCGGGGCATCTCTGATTTTGCTCAGATCATGAATGACGCCATTGCAGCCGGCTTCCGTTTTCGGGGCGTCCGCAATGTCAATGGCGTGTATATAGACCTGGGCACCTACGAAGAAATCATGGAACTAGACCGCCGTTTTCGGGAGGAGTAAAGTATGGAACATCAATTGACAGCAACTGCTACCCTGCCTGTTCAAACTGATGAACAGGCCCCAGACCTGTCCATCGTTTTGGTCTGTTGGAACAATAAAGCTTATCTGGAGCCATGCTTGCGCTCACTGTACGACGGCGACTTACGTAGCAGCTTTGATGTGGTGGTTGTAGATAATGGCTCTACCGATGGCAGCCAGGCTATGCTGCGCGAGAAGTTCCCCGCAGTGCAAATTATTCAAAATGACCATAACGTGGGGCTGGGCAAGGCCAGCAACCAGGGCATTGAGGCCACCCGCGGCCGGCACATCCTTTTGCTCAACAATGATACCCTGGTAAATGGCCCCTCACTGGATGCTATGGTGGAGTTTTTGGACAAGAATCCCAAGGTTGGCGCTGTAGGCGGACAGTTGTTGAACGCCGATGGCACCGTCCAATCCTGTTACAATAATTTCCCCTCACTGGTTGAGGAATTTTTGATTGCCACTCAGCTTGGAGAATTTTTCTGGCCGGGCTACCCGGCAAACATCACCGATAAACAAGTCAGGTCGGTTGACTGGATGGGGTCGGCCTGCTTGATGGTGCGGCGGGCGGCCCTGGACAAGGTGGGCCTGCTGGATGAGGAATATTTTATTTACGGCGACGAGGCTGATTTGCAGTACCGGCTCAAAAAGGCGGGTTGGCAAATGTATTATTTGCCGCAGGCCACCACAATTCATTATGGCGGCCGCAGCATGAACCGCTGGAGCCGGCGCAAAATGGTCTACCGGGGCCACATGTTATTTTACCAGAAAAATTATGGGCCATTTTGGACGATGATTCTGCGAACCATGCTGGCCGGGTTAAGCCTGCTTAAGCTTGTGGTGTGGGGCGTGGCTTTTGTTTGGCCTGGCTGGCGAGAACGGGCTAAAAAAGAATTGAATTCGAACGTGGATGTCGTGAAACTGTGTTGGAATTTAGCTTAAGACCCCTGAGGAAGATTGAGAGCAAAGTATGGCTGACCAGGTAAAGCGAGTCACCTTAATTGTGTTGGACAGTGTAGGCTGCGGCGACGCGCCCGACGCGGCCGCCTATGGCGACGCCGGGGCTAACACGTTAAGCAACATCCGCCGGGCGGTAGGCGGGCTAAATCTGCCCAATCTGGGGAAACTGGGCCTGGGTAATCTAACCGAGATTATAGGC
>CAZDMM010000487.1:0-1383 GCA_964505845.1 uncultured Caldilineaceae bacterium | reverse complement strand
ACAGAGACAGCCTTGGGCGTCTACGGGCGGCTAACCGAAGTAAGCGCCGGTAAGGATACCACCACCGGGCACTGGGAATTGGCAGGGGTCATCCTGGATCAACCCTTCCCCACCTACCCCAACGGTTTCCCGGCCGAGTTAATGGCCGCCTATGAGGCTCGGATTGGGCGCAAAACCCTGGGCAACTACCCGGCCTCCGGCACCGAAATTATTAAAGAGTTGGGCGAAGAACACGTCCGCACCGGTCAACCCATCGTTTACACCTCGGCCGACAGCGTTTTTCAGGTGGCCGCGCACGAAGAGGTGATCCCGCTGGAAGAGCTGTACCATCTGTGCCAGGTAGCCCGCGACCTGTTAACCGGCGAACATGCCGTAGGTCGGGTCATCGCTCGTCCTTTTATTGGCCAGCCCGGTAGCTTTGTCCGTACCGAACATCGCAAAGACTTTAGCCTTGAACCCCTTTCTGAGACTATCCTGGATGCGGTTAAAGCAGCCGGGCAAGAGGTGATGGGGGTGGGTAAAATCGAGGATATTTTCGCTTATCGGGGGCTAACCCAAAGCAATCATACCGGTAATAATATGGCCGGCGTAGACGCCATTATAGAGTTTTTGGCTCAGAATGATAGCGGTTTGATCTTTGCCAACTTGGTGGATTTTGATGCTCTATACGGCCATCGCAATGATCCGCAGGGGTATGCTGAAGCCCTGGTCGCTTTTGACCGGCGTTTGCCCGAAATTTGGCAAGCCTTGCGCCACGACGATGTGTTGATCATCACCGCCGACCACGGCAATGATCCCACCGACGCCAGCACCGATCATTCCCGGGAGCGGGTACCTATTTTAGTGTACGGCCAGCCTGTCAAGCGGAACTGCCACCTGGGTACGCGCGCCAGCTTTACAGATGTGGCCGCGACAATTGCCGATTTGCTAGGGGTTCGATGGAATGGGCCGGGCGCCTCTTTTGCCCAGGTTATTTTGGCTTGATCTAATGGATTGCCACTGAAGGTGAGATGGTTTTATGCGTCTTGATAGCCAATTGGTGCAGCCAGCAAAAACAAACTTGACAATAGGGGAGTCTGCCCCCACCGCTGTAACCTCAGCAGTCAAAATGTGGCTGGTAGGGATTATCATCGTCGCTACGGCGCTGCGGCTGGGTTCAGCTCTGTACCAGGGTAATACGGTTGTGCCCCTGCCCGGTATCTACGACCAAATCTCCTACGATGCCTTAGCGCAGCGGGTGATTGGGGGGTACGGTTTCAGTTTTGCCGTTGGCTGGTGGCCGGTAACCCGGGCCGGCGAGCCAACCGCCCACTGGAGCTATCTCTATACCCTCTACCTGGCAGCGGTTTACACCTTGTTTGGAGTGCAACCCCTCATAGCCCG
>CAZDMM010000486.1:0-6063 GCA_964505845.1 uncultured Caldilineaceae bacterium | reverse complement strand
CCCCCTTTGGGTCCCACAGCGGCTCGGCTACTACCACCGCTCCAACCCGCTGGCCGATGATCTCCACATCCAGCACCGTACCCACCGAACTGTATTCCAGCGGCAGGTAGCCGTAGGCGATGCTCCGGCCCACCGAATAGCCATACCCGCCCGATGTGACCCAACCCACCACCCGGTCGCCGCGGCGGATCGGCTCGTTGCCGATGGCAATGGCGCCGGGGTCGGCCAGGGTCAGGCAGCACAGTTTGCGCGTGAGTCCCGCCTCTTTTTGCTTGAGCAAAGCTTCCCGGCCCATAAAGTCGCCCTTGTTCAGCTTGACCGCAAAACCCAGCCCGGCCTCGAAGGGGGTGTAATCCGGGCCGATGTCGGCCCCCCAGTAGCGGTAGCCTTTTTCCAGGCGCAGGCTGTCAATGGCGCGGTAGCCCGCCGCCACCACGCCTTCCGGCTGGCCCGCTTCCCAGAGCGTGTCCCACAGCCGCTGGCCGTACTCCATGCCGCAGTAAATCTCCCAGCCCAACTCACCCACATACGTGACCCGCAGGGCCAGCGCCGGCACATCGCCGAGGGTCAGGGCTTGCGCGGTCATATAAGGGAAGGCAGCGTTGGACACGTCGCTCTTGGTCAACTTTTGCAAAATAGCGCGGGCGCGGGGTCCCCACAGACCAAAGCAGGCTCGCGTCGAGGTGATGTCATCCACCATTACCGAACCGTCTTCCGGCATATTCAGCCGGATCCACGACAAATCGTGCTGGCCGAAGGCCGTGCCGGTGACAATCATAAAGCGCTCGGCTTCCAGGCGGGTGACGGTAAAATCACACTCGATGCCGCCGCGGGGGTTGAGCATTTGGGTGTAAATCACCCGGCCCACCGGCTGGTCAATATTATTGGCGCACAGGCGCTGCAGCAGGGCCAGCGCCCCCGGCCCGCGCACCTCGATCTTGCTAAACGAAGTTTCATCAAACAGCCCGGCCTGCTTCCGCGTCCCCAGGTGCTCCACGCCAATGGCCGGCGACCAGTGATGGCGCGCCCAGCCGCGTGGTTGGTGGCCGTGCGCCGCCTGAGCCTCGTAGGGCGCAAACCAGTTGGGCCGCTCCCAGCCGGTCTTTTCGCCAAAGACTGCGCCCAATTCCTTGAGGCGGTGGTAAGCCGGCGAAAGGCGCAGCGGGCGGGCCGACTGCCGTTCCTCGTTGGGGTAGTGGATATCGTAATATTTGGCGTAGGTTTCGACGGTGCGGGCCAGAGTGTAAGCCTGGCTGGCATAGTTGGCCCCAAAGCGGCGCACATCCAGCCGCCACAAATCCCACTCCGGGTGGCCGTCCACAATCCACTCGGCCATAGCCTTGCCGATGCCGCCCGCCCCGGCCAGGCCGTGGGCGCAAAAGGCGGCGGCCACCCAAAAGCCTTTGACCGCCGTCGGGCCGAGCAGGTATTCGCCGTCGGGGGTGAAGCCCTCCGGCCCGTTGAGCAGGGTCACGATTTCGGCAGTTTCCAGGGCCGGGACGCGGCGGATGGCGTTTTCCATCAGCGGGGTAAAACGCTCCCAATCCGGCTCCAGCAGCTTGTTGTTAAAATCGGCAGGGATGCCGTCGAGCGCCCAGGGCGCGGGCTGGCGCTCGTAGCCGCCCATAATCAGCCCGCCCACCTCCTCGCGGAAGTAGACCAGCAAATCGGGGTCGCGCATGGTCGGAAAGTCGGGGCGCACGCCCTTAATGGGCTTGGTGATGAGGTAGAGGTGGGCCATGGGGATGACCGGCAGAGTCAGGCCGACCATGCGCCCTATCTCGCCGGCCCACTGCCCGGCGGCGTTGACCACAATTTCGGTCTGGATGCGGCCCTTGTCGGTGACAACTGCACTCACCCGGCCCTCTTTCAAGGTGATGCTCTGGACGCGGGTGTGGGTGAGGAACTGCGCCCCCCGTTCTTTGGCCCCGGCAGCCAGGGCCATCGTCAGCCCGGTCGGGTCAATAAAGCCGTCGGTGGGCAGATAGACTGCGCCGCGCACGTCGTCGAGGGTCATCAGCGGGAAGAGGGCTTGCGCTTCTTTGGGCGTAATCAGTTCGAGCGGCAGGCCAAAGGAGCGGGAGACGGCCACCAAGCGCTTCAACTCTTCCAGCCGCTCCGGCGAGGAGGCCAGCCGCAAACTGCCGACCTCGCGCCAGCCGGGGTCGCGCCCGGTTTCGTCTTTGAGCCGACGGTACAGGTCGGTGCTGTAGCGGATCATCTTGGTCAGGTTGCTGCTGGTGCGCAGTTGGCCCACCAGCCCGGCGGAGTGAAAGGTTGAGCCGCTGGTCAGTTCGCTGCGCTCCAACACCACCACATCTTTCCAGCCCAGCAGAGTCAGGTGGTAGGCGATGCTACAGCCGCCCACGCCCCCGCCGATGATGACTACTTGTGCGTGTGAGGGAAAGTCAGCCACTTTTGATCGTCTCCTCGTAAATAGCTTTTCGGAGTCTAAAAGCTAAGCTTTTGGACTCCGAATTTTCATTATTGGTGGTGTATTCCAGGTTCGTGATGATGCCTTAGAAAATAGTCAATTAGTCGGTCAGTCATTTTCATTTCTGGTGTCGTCCCTCCGGGGGCTGTCCGACTCCTATGTGAGTCGTGATGCGTAAAACGTAATCTCTTGTTTGCCTAATCCCTCTCCCAAATACAACCTTACGCATTACGTTTTACGTTTTATCAACCCCCCTGCGTCACTTCTGCCAACCACTGCTTATAACGCGGGTCATTAAAATTCTCCGTCATCCGCTTGAAGTGCTTGTCGGCGTACTCGCGGAAGTCAAAATCAAGCTGCGAGATGCCGATTTGGACCATGCCCCACATGGCTTCGCGGAAATCGGACATGATTTTCATGAGTTTGAGCCGGGCCAGGCGGGCGGGGGTAGCTTCGCCAAAGTAGGTTTGCAGCAGCAGGCGGTCTGGCTCATCGCCAAAGCCGTGATTGACCGAGAAGTTAGCCAGGTCAAAAAAGCAGTCGCCCATGCCGGCGTATTCCCAATCGAGGATGCGCATCTGGCCGTCATCCAAAAAGTTGGCGTTGAGCAGATCGTTGTGGCAGGGGCAGGGGGTGAAAGGGTCTTGCCAAAAGGCGGCTTCGATGTCGCGCATGCGGGCCAGTAACCAGTCGAAATGATCCGGGAAAGCCACACCATAACGTTGGGCGGTCTGGGTGTAATCCTCGACCACGCGGAAGGGCGAGAAGGTACCGGGGATAGCCGGCATGGCGTGAACCCGGCGCAGGGTCGCCGCCGCCCGGCGAATGTTTTCCGGCCGGGCCATCGCTTCCGGGGGGATGGGCCGGCCGGCGATAAAACGGGAGACAAGGTAGCCTTCCGGCTCGATGAAGTAGAGGATTTCCGGGGCGATGCCCAGGGCGGCGGCGGCCTGGTGCGCCGCATACTCGTGGCGGCGGTTAATGCCCAGCAGCTCGGTGTTGGCCCCGGCGATGCGCAGCACAAAACCCTCACCACCGACCTCAATCCGGTAATTTTGGTTGGTGATGCCGTCGGCGAGCAGGGTAGTTTGCAGGTTGGTCAGGCCGGCCCAGTGGGGCACGCGGGCAATGGCTTCTGCGAGGGAAAGGGTCATGAGCTACCTCCACAGATATATACGGCTTTGAAAAGGAGAACCACTATGCTACAATGGTAAATAAGGTCAATCACAGAATAGAAAGGCCAATAACTGATGATAGAAACCATCTCTGGGCCGCAAACAGCCTTAAAATATGAGGTTGAAGTTCTGGAAGAAGGCCGGGTGGAACTTCAAGTTCCTTTCCCTCCTGGCGCTCATGTCACTATTTTTGTAATTAAAGAAAGCGGTGATACGTTTGGTGATTTGTTGGCTGCTGCTCAAAGTAGTCTAGACTTTTGGGATAATCCTTTTGATGATGAGGATTGGAACAGGCCCAAAAACATCTTAAATTGCTCCTAAAAAATAAAGGCATGAGTATGAAACTCAAAGAGTTGATTCAAGATATGACCCAACTGGAAATGGAACTTCGCCACTTTGAAGAAAAGTTTGGCGTCAAATCGCATGAGTTTTACCGCGCTATTATCGCCGGTGAACTGGATGAATTTGATGAACTGGATGAGTACCGGATGGAGTTTGTCGAATGGCTGGCCTTGTATAAAACCTGGTTGAGCCTGGATGAAAAATACCAACAGTTAATTGCTCGCCAGCCAATAGCTATTCAGATTAAAACTGCTATTGCCGCGCTTCATATCCCAGTAAAGAGAAGGTCTACTGGTACGATTCATTTCCTCATCCCCACGACCTAACCCTGGCTTCAACTCACCCCCATCACAAGCATGTTCCACCAAACATTAAACGCAACCGTATTCCCGCGCCCAATTTAACCTTTACGACCCCTAACTTACCTTTTCTTATCGAAGAGATTGAGCGAGAAGTCCTGGTATCTTGACAGATACCTCGGAAGATCGTCATCAACCCAACCCCACCGCCTCGGCGAACTTCCGTATCGCCTCTAAATGAGCCGCCGGCGTTGCCAGACCCGCGCCCATCGTGTTGAAAGATAGATGGGTTGCCCCGAGAGTCTGCCACGCCTGCCAGAGCGAGGCCCACTCGGCGGCGCTGCCCACACCGTAGGAGATGCGGGCTTCTACCCCAAATTCGGCCCGGCTGCGACCGGCTTCGGCCAGGAATTGCTCCAGTTTTACCAACTCCGGTTCCGCTTTGTCGGGCGGATGGTTGACCAGCCAGCCATCGCCAATTTTAGCCATGCGCCGCAGCGCAGCCTCGGCGTGCCCGCCAAACCAGATCGGGATGGGGCGCTGCACCGGCAGCGGGTTGAGGCCGGCGTCGGGGACGGTGTGCCACTGGCCGATAAACGTAATGAGCGGCTGCGTCCACAGGTAGCGCAACAGCTCCACCTGCTCCTCGATGCGTTGGCCCCGGTTGTGGAAATCTTCGTTCAGGGCGATGTACTCCACCTGGTTCCAGCCCAGGCCGACCCCCAGGCGCAGCCGCCCGCTGCTCAGCACGTCGAGCGTGGCCGCCTGCTTGGCCACCAGGGCGGTTTGGCGCTGCGGCAGAATAATCACCCCCGGTACAAAGCCGATTTTTTGGGTAAGGCCGGCCATGTAGCTAAAGAGGACAAACGGCTCCTGAAAAGCGTGCTGGTGGGTGTAAACGCCCTTCCAGCCGCCGGGCCGGTCGGGGTTGGCCCCCAGGATGTGATCGTAGGCGACGATGTGGCTGAAGCCCAGGCTCTCGGCCGTTTGGGCGTAATCGCGGATCGCCGCCGGGTCGCTGCCAAATTCGGTTTGGGGAAAGATAACGCCGATGTTCATCATTTGCTCCTCGTAAATAAGGCTCATGTCACTGCGAGCCGCAGGCGAAGCAGTCGCCTCCGCCGGTAGGGGGATTGCTTCGGCCTACGGCCTCGCAATGACATCTTGCCAGATCGACCCCGGCTCGGCCATTTCGGCCACAATGTCGGAGGTGGAGATGAGGCCCAGCGGCATCGAAGCGGGCTGGTCGGGGTCAACCACCAGCAGGCGGTGAATGTGGTGCTGGATCATCCGGTCGGCGGCCTCGCGCAGACTGGCGGCGGGATGGATGGTCAGAGGCGGGTGCATCACCATTGAAACCGGCTGCTCAGCCTGGCCCGCTTCAAACACGGCCAGCAGGTCAAAGCCGGTGACAATCCCAACGGGTTGACCTTGAGCCTCAACCACCACCACAGAACGGGAACGGCGCTCGGTCATCGCCCTGGCCACGGCGGTCAACGGGGTGTCGGCCAGGCAGACGACGATACCCCGCGACATCACCTCGGCCACGGTGCGGCGGGTGGTGGAGGTGTGGGCCAGGTTAGCCACCAAATCAGAAACCGAAATCACGCCGACCGGTTCGCCTTCCTCGACCACCACCAGGCGGTGTAAATGTTCCAGCCGCATGCGGGCCGCGGCCTGGCCGGCCGGGGCGTCGGCTTCGATGGTGGCCGGTGGGCTGCTCATCAGGGTGCTGACGGGCATGGCCCGCATAGTCGCCAGGTTAACGTCGTCGGTGGAGAGCCACTCCCCAGCCAGCAGGTCAATATCAGAG
>CAZDMM010000485.1:2273-6070 GCA_964505845.1 uncultured Caldilineaceae bacterium | reverse complement strand
GCCCAGGCGGGCCCGTGGGTTCACATGCCGCCGCAACTGCCCCACAGCGTTAGCGCCAAAACCCCCGTGTGGATGCTGTTGCTGTTGATTAAAAACCTGTAGCAATTAGCAGAGTCGCAAAAACACAGGCCTTGCTACCCTGCCACTTTGCAACCTTGCTACCTTGTCATTCGGAGCCATGTTCGCTAACATAAGCTCTAAACTCAAATTTCCTTTGATCATGCTGGGCATGCTGGCCCTGCTGGCCGCTATGTGGGCCGGACTGATCCGCCTGGGTTGGGGCTGGCCTGCACTGCATCCGCTCCTGCCCATGGCGCATGGCCCGCTGATGATCTGTGGTTTTCTGGGCACGGTGATTGGTGTAGAACGAGCGGTGGCTCTCAATCGCCCCTGGACTTACCTGGGCCCGGCTTTGACCGGTTTGGGCGGACTCGCTCTCATCGCCGGCTTGCCCGGCCCCAGCGCCCCCCTACTGCTTACCTCAGGCAGCCTGATGCTGGTGGTAGTGTTTGGGTTTATTGTGCGCATGCACCCGGCTAATTACACCTTGACAATGGCCACGGGAGCGCTGCTCTGGCTGGTTGGCAACAGCCTGTGGCTGGCCGGCTGGCCTATTTATACGGTAGTGTTGTGGTGGGCCGGCTTTTTAACCCTGACCATCGCCGGGGAACGTTTAGAGTTAAATCGGGTTTTGCGCTTATCAGGCCAGGTGCGGCAGCTTTTTTTAGGGGCGGTGGGCCTGTTCCTGGCCGGGCTGCTGCTCCATCTGGTTAATTTTGACCTGGGCACACGCCTGGCCGGGGTTGGCCTGGTCGCTCTGGCCCTGTGGCTGCTGCGCTACGATATTGCGCGTTACACGGTGCGCAAGAGTGGTTTGACGCGCTTTATCGCGGTATGCCTGCTGGCCGGTTACATCTGGCTGGGCGTTAGCGGCGTGCTGGCGATTTTTTTTGGCGGCGTCGCCGCCGGCCCGGCTTATGACGCCATCCTGCATGCCATGTTGGTCGGCTTTGTGATGTCTATGATTTTTGGGCATGCCCCCATCATCTTTCCGGCCGTCCTCAAAAAACCTCTCAACTTCTCCCCGCTTTTCTACAGTCACCTGGGGCTGCTGCACCTTTCTCTATTACTCCGGCTGATGGGAGATTTAAGCCTGTGGCTGCCGCTACGCCAATGGGGAGGACTGCTCAACGTGGTGGCTATTTTGTTATTTATAGCCAACACCGCCCGGATAGTGTACCGCTCAGCGACACCCAAGTAAAGCAAAGAGTTCCGAAGTTTGGCGCACTTCGGAACTCTTTTCCTGCTACTCTACGACACCGTTACCTGGCTAGAAAACCGTTTCTTTTGGCTAATATCGGCAGCCTGGCCGATGATTTGAAATTCACCCGTCAAGTAGATATCAGCCGAGGAACTGCCCACCATCACCTCGATGCGGCCCGGTTCGACGACAAAATTCATTTCCCGGTCATAAAAGCCAAGCAGATGGGTGGACAGGGTAAAGGTGACGGTTTTGGTCTGGCCCGGCTCCAGGGTGACGCGCTTGAAACCTTTGAGTTCCTTGACCGGGCGGGTAACGCTGGCCTGCGGATCGCGGAGGTAAAGCTGGACGACTTCATCGCCCCGGCACCGGCCGGTGTTGGTCAGGTCAACACTGACGGCAACCTGCCCGCCAATTTCAACCTCTGGCCGGTCCAAACGCAAGTTATCAAATTTGAAGCTGGTGTAACTGAGACCGTAGCCAAACGGAAAGAGCGGTTTGGCGCTAACATCTACATAATCCCCCTGCCAGTGAGAACGCCCGCCCGATATTTTGTGCCCATAGTAAACCGGAACCTGCCCTACGGTGCGGGGGAAACTGATCGGCAGCTTCCCACCAGGGTTATAATCGCCAAAGAGCACATCGGCCACGGCGGCGGCCCCTTCTTCGCCCGGCAGCCAGGTTTCCAGGATAGCCGGAACATGCTGCACCAGCCAGGGGATAGCCAGCGGGCGGCCGTTGATCAGCACCGCAATTACCGGCGTACCGGTGGCTGCGATGGCCTCTACCAACTGCTGCTGCACCCCCGGCAGATTGAGGTCGGCCCGGTCGCGGGACTCGCCGGTAGTGCAATCCCTGGTCAGGCCGGCCTTGTCGCCCACAACAACAACGGCCACCTCGGCTTTTTGGGCGGCGGCTATCGCTTCGGCAAAGCCGGCCTGCGAATCGCCCAACACCTGGCAGCCCTGGGCATAATAGACTTTGGTTTCGGGCGAGACCTTGTTTTTGATACCGGCCAGGATGCTGATAATGGGCACAAAGTTATCCACCATCTCAATCTTATCGGGGATGGGCATGTTAAAGACATTGCCGGAATCGCGCATTTCTACCAGCGTCTCGATGTGGCAGGGGTAGGCGTAATCGCCAATCATATGGCGGACATTATCGGCGTTGGGGCCAATTACGGCAATTGAGCCAAGTTTCCGGTCGAGCGGCAGCAAATCGCCTTCATTTTTCAGCAGCACGATGGATTTCTGGGCAATCTCATAAGCCAATTGGCGCTGCTCCGGCGTATCAAACACCGTTTGAGTCTTTTGAGCATCCACATAGGGATTTTCAAATAGCCCCAGCAGAAACTTTAGCCGCAGCACCCGGCCGACCGCCTGATTAAGAATGGCCTCCTGGAGCGCGCCCGACTCAACCGCCTGGCGCAGTGCATCGGCGTAACAATCGGTGCTGGGGAGTTCCACATCAATACCGGCCTCCAGGGCCATTGCCGCCGCTTCTGATTTGCTGGCAGCAATCTGGTGGTAAACCATCAACTGGTTCACCGCAAAATAATCAGAAACCACAATGCCGTCAAAGCCCCACTCGTCTCTGAGCATATGGGTGAGCAGATCTTTTGACGCGCCGCAGGGCACGCCATCCAGTTCGTGGTAGCCATTCATCACCGAAGCCAGTTTGGCCTCTTTAACGGCGGCTTCAAAAGGCAGCAGGTAGACTTCGCGCAGTTCACGGGGGGCCAGATGAGGCGGGGCCCAGTTCATGCCGCCCTCTGACATGCCGTAGCCCACAAAGTGTTTGGCCGTCGCCACCACGCCTTCTTGCCAGTTTTGCCCCTGCAAACCTCTGGTAAAAGCTACGCCCATCTGCGAGACCAGGTAAGGGTCTTCGCCAAAGGTTTCCTCGGTCCGGCCCCAGCGGGGGTCGCGGGTCACATCAATCACCGGCGATAGGCCCTGGTGCGCCCCGGCGGCCCGCATTTGTGTTTTGACCACCGCCGCCATCGCCTCCACCAGCTCCGGCTCCCAGGTGCTGGCAACGCCGATGATTTGGGGAAAACAGGTGGCATTACGGGCCATGTAACCGCTGCAGCACTCCTCGTGAACCATGGCCGGGATGCCCAGGCGGGTATGTTCGACCAGGTATTTTTGGATGGTATTGGCCAATTCGGCCCCGGCGGTGGGGTTAAGGCTGCTGGCCCCGCCGATCCGGGTTACCTGGCCCAGGCCCTGGCTGAACAATTTTTGGGCCTTGGCTTCAGAAAATTTCATCCCCTCTAACACTTCAAAAACCCAAATGCTGCCCAACTGGGCAATTTTTTCGGTCAGGGTCATGCGTGAGAGGAGATCTGCCACTCGCGCCCCTACCGGCAGCGAGGGGTTTTGGTAAGGATACTGTTGAGTCATGATTTTAACCTCTGTGCTAAAGACCCTAAAGGTCTTGAAAACCTTTAGGGTCTTTGTTAATTTAACCTTTGACTGCGCCGGCCGTGATACCTTTGACAAGCTGCTCCTGACCGACAATGTAAGCAATG
>CAZDMM010000485.1:945-2263 GCA_964505845.1 uncultured Caldilineaceae bacterium | reverse complement strand
TGATGAGCGGAATCGTAGCCAGAGTGAGCAAGGCCATGATCACCGGAATATTGGCCGAATACTGCCCCTGGAAATCCCAGATGGCTAGAGGTAGGGTACGGCTGTTGGGGCTGGAGGTCAACACAAAGGCAAAGACAAATTCATTCCACAGCACAACAGCGTTGTAAATGGCAATGGTCACCAGGCCGGGCTGCATCAGGGGCAGGATAATGCGGAAAAAGGTGCTCATGGGGCCGCATCCATCCATGCGGGCCGCCTCTTCTAACTCGCGGGGAATTTGGCGCACAAATTCGGTCAGGATAAAAACAGAAACCGGAATACTGAAGGCCACATACGGCCCAACCAGCGCCCACAGGGTATCATACAGGTCAATGTTGATGGTAAACAGGTAGACCGGGATGAGCGTTACATGGATGGGGACCACCAGGCCGGCCACAATCAGCCCAAAAAACAAATTACTCAATCTGAATTTGATTTTGGCAAACACGTAAGCGGCCATGGAGCTAATGATTAAAATCAGCACAATAGAGATGGCCACCACAAAGAAACTATTCAACAAAGAGCGAAAAAACCTTTCGCTAAACAGGACGGTGGTGTAGTTGCCCACGGTAGGGCTGCGGGGCAAGGCCCAGACCGGGTTGGTCAGCAGTTCAAACTGTTCCTTAAAGCCGGTTTGGATCATGAAAACGAAAGGCATGCCCGCAATCACCAGCCACAATAAGGCCAGGGCGATGATCACGGTATTTTTGGCCGGACTGGCTGTTTTGAGCATGTTAATCCTCCATACCACGCCGAGTTAAGTACAGCACCGTCAGCGAAACCACCATGACAATCACAAAGAGCATGGTGGCAATGGCGCTGCCGTAGCCCATCTTAAAAGAGATGAAGGCGTTTTTGTACATATAAGTCGCCATGAGTTCGGTGGCATTAACCGGGCCGCATTCGGTCATCACCCAGATCAAATCAAAATATTTTAGCGAGCCAATCAGCGACAGAATGGCGGCGGTGATGATTGTCCCCTTGACCAGAGGCAGCGCAATCTTCCAGAAATACTGGTTTTCGGTAGCGCCGTCTAGCAGGGCCGCTTCTCTATACTCGGCGGGAATACCGGCCAGGGCAGCCAGGAACAGAATCATATAAAAGGGAATATACTGCCAGCAAATGACGGCAATCACGGCATAAAGGGCCACCCCAGGGTCACCCAGCCAAGTACGCGCCAGCGCCTTAAGGCCAAGAGTCTCCAAAAGGGAGGTCAGCATGCCAAATTGGGGATCATAGATATACTTAAACAAGATGCCGACGGCTACAGTAGACATCA
>CAZDMM010000485.1:0-935 GCA_964505845.1 uncultured Caldilineaceae bacterium | reverse complement strand
TCAATAGAGGCAAAAAATAGGTCACCTTAAAGAGGCGCAACGATTTTCCGCCTTTGTCGAGCAGCACGGCCAGGGCCATAGCGATCGGCAGCTCAATCCCAATGGACAGAATCACAATAATAAAGTTGTTGCCGACGGCCCGCCAGAAAATAGGGTCGGTGAGCAGGCTGCTCCAGTTATCAAAACCTATAAAATCACGGGTGGGGCTGACGCCATCCCACTCGTAGAAACTCAATTGCAGCGAGTTAACAATAGGCCACAGCACAAATAAAACTAAAAAGAGAAAAGCAGGAAACAAAAAGACGATGGTGGTGAGGGTGTATTCATTCGTGAGGCGATTTTTTTTGGCCGTTGTTTGTATCATTGCTTGTTGCAGCATGATATTCTCCCCTCTTTTGCTCACCTACAAGGTGACTGGCGCTTCTCCTTTAACCAAGCGCCAGTCACCTGAGTAGCTACTCTTTGTAAAACTTCTTGGCGGCGTCTTCCATGGCTTTGGCTGCCTCGGCCGGGGTCATGGACAGGCCAAACAAGGCCTGGCTGGTATCTTTGTGAACTTCACCCAGTTCGGGCGGGAGGTACTGGTCGTACCAGAGCTGCACGCTTTTGGCGTTCTCAATAATTTTGATGACTTCTTGCAGCACCGGGTCGGTGGAAGTAAAACCTTTGACCGGCGGGATGCGGCCATCGGCGCCGCGAGCCTTGACCGACTCGTCGTCAATCAGATATTGGATCAGCTTGAAGGCTTCATCCGGGTTTTTACAGGCGGTAGAGATGGAATAGAAGTTGTCGCCCACCGTGCCGACCAGGTTGCTGGGGTCGCCTTTGCCATCAGAAATGGCCGGGAAGGGGAAGAAGCCCAGGCTGTTTTGGTAAAAGTCAGCATTTTCAGCCTTGGTGGTTGAAATGTTCCAGGTACCCATCAACTCCATGGC
>CAZDMM010000484.1:0-6071 GCA_964505845.1 uncultured Caldilineaceae bacterium | reverse complement strand
AGATAGTGGACAACCTGAGTGGCCAGCGGGGTTGGCTCCAACGGGTCTTTGTGCTGCGGCAGAGGGAAGGAGGCGGGCGCATGGGGCGGTGTAAGCGGCGCAGGGTCCAAGAAGAAGGCCAATCCCTGGCTGGGGGTTAAGATCCAAAAGGCCGATAGGGAGGTTACGGTGGCACATTCCAGCGCCAGAATGACCAGCCAGAGCAGCAGCAGATTCTTGGAGACAAGTTTTCGTCGTCGTGGTCGGGTGGTTGGGGTAGATTTCTTTGGTGGATTCATCTTGGCCTCCATCGGGCTGGTTTAATATGGATTTTTTTAGTATCTATAAAAGTACAATGAAAACAAGTGACAAATATCAGGGATTCTTGGGACATGTGTCATTAGCTGTATAGTATGGCCGGCCAGCCCAGTGGTATCGTATTTTTATGTCAATAGGATAACACAAATACGTTGAGGATCAAATCTCAGGGGGTTGAGTTTGATTGAGGATGATAAGCGAGAAAAAAATCGAGGCGACCACCAGTCCGTCGCCCCGGTACATTTAGGCTCTATTGACAAACAAAAAAACCGGCTTGCGCCGGTTTCCCTGAGCGGGTAAGGGGATTCGAACCCCTGACATCAACCTTGGGAAGGTTGCGTTCTACCACTGAACTATACCCGCATCATTAGGCAGAATTATAGAGCCGAGGGGGGAGATTGTCAAACCAGACCGCCGACCGCCAACGGCGGACCGCTCACTCTGGGGTGGCGGCCAGTTATCGGCGGTCGGCGGTCTGCTATCAGCGGTCGCTTGTCAAAACCGCCAGGGCGGCCTGCCCAATCCAGCGCCGGAAGGGGAACAGGTCAATAAAGCCCACATGCCCACCGTAGCTTTGGATATAGAGCTTGAGCTGCGGATTCAGATCCTCCAACCCGGCAAAATCGGAGACCGGCACGATGGGGTCATCGCTGGCGGTGATGATGGTGGCCGGCGTTTGCAGGCCGGCCAGCATGTCGGTGGTGAGGGCATAGCTGTGTAGATAAGCGGCAGCAGTAGGGTAAGGGGTAAAGGGCGCAAAAGCCTCGGTCATGGCCATGCAGGTGGGCGCGGCGATAGCCTGGCTAAAATCGTAAAGCTGAGGAAAGAGGGCCTGCTTGCGGCGGAAGGCCCGCCGCCACTTGCGCCGAAAGTAGGCCAGGTAGAGGGCCGGGCCGTGATCCAGCCGGAGGGTAGTGGCATAG
Source organism: uncultured Caldilineaceae bacterium (assembly GCA_964505845.1). GTDB lineage: Bacteria > Chloroflexota > Anaerolineae > 4572-78 > J111 > DSQQ01. The sequence goes on along the minus strand of CAZDMM010000484.1, from coordinate 4,851 downwards.
GGGTTGAGCGGGGGGTTGATAGCCAGGGTGTGCGCCAGGTTGGGTAGGGGCGAGCGGCTGTGCCGCCAGGCCAGGCGCAGGGCAAAGTTACCGCCCAGGGAAGAGCCGATGATAAAGAATGGGCGCTCCGGCTCCAATTGGGATACCTGGGCTGCGGCGGCAAAAACCTCGTCCAGTAAATCGCCCCGGAAGACGCCCTGGTTAAGGTGATGGGTGTCGCCGTGATCACGCAGGTTGAGACGGAACACGGCGTAGCCGTACCGGTACAGGTGCTCACCAATGGCCAGGTTGTAGCTGGAGTTGGCCTGGCCCAGCCAGCCGTGCAGCAGCAGCACCAGGCCTTTGGGCCGGCCGCCAGGCTGGGGCGAGTAAAAGCCCTGCAAGCGCACTCCGGCGGGCAGCTCTAAAATTAGCTCTTGGGCGGTGCGACTCAGGGCTGCGCCGGAGCTGCGCCACAGGCTGGAAACGATGGTTTGGAAGTGGGGGTTGCGGAGCAAGAAGCGCGGCTGAAAGGTTAAATCGGGGTAACGGCCTAAGCGGACAAAGGTTTCGGGGTTACTGTGCGGCATGCCAACTCCGTATCATCTGGCGCTGAAATTCTGTTTCCGGCGAGAGTCGTGCTCCATCAGGGGTTCCGCGTCGCAGCCGGGCAATGTGGGCCAGGGCCGCCTCACCGCTCCAGCCGTGCCGTACCAGATAACAACCAACTACCGTTCCGGTGCGGCCAATGCCGCCCCAGCAGTGCAGGTAAACTATGTGACCGGCCTCCAGGGCCGTATCAATTGCATCTAATATTTGGGCCATAGCGGCCGGGGAGGGGACGCTAAAATCCGGGATGGCGAATCGCCGGTGTTCGACCGGCCGCCCCAGTGCAGCCGCTTCTGTTTGTAACAGCGCGGTATAGGGTTCCAGACCAGATTCGCCCGGTTCGGTCAAATCTATAAACATGGTAATCCCCGCCTCAAGAAATCGGCGCAACTTTAGCCGAGATTCGGCCTCATCTTTAGCGCGAGGATACTCGCCGGCCAGCAGTTGGCCGGGCTTAACCCAGTATGAGTCAGGAATTGGTTTGAAGAGATTATTCTCCATACGCATCTCCTGTGTAAATAGCCCTCACCCCCAACCCCTCTCCCATTGGGAGAGGGGAGTCGCGTCAGCGACGGGGTGAGGGATTTTCATCGTCGGTGGTGTGCCGCAGGCTCATGATGACTCCTGTGTAAATAGCCCTAACCCTCTCCCCCAGGGTGCGGGGATTCTTGACCGGCTTCCCTCGCCCTTTTGGGGAGGGGAAGGGGGTGAGGGAGGCTTACTCGCCAGGCTGCCCCGATGATACTCAGAACAACACCGGCCACCGTTACCCACCAGCCCCAACCCAGGCTGACCGGCTCGTGGTAAGCCGCAGCGATAGCACTCTGCATCAGGCTAAACTGCCACCAGGCCAGGCTCAAGCCTGGCAGGCTGCCGCCGGCCAGCAAAATGAGCAGCGCAAGGGGCGGCAGCTTGTGCAGCAGCGGCGCGGCCAGGGCCAGCGCGATGGCAAGCAGGGCCAGCAGCGTTTGCAGCCTGAACTCCGGGGCCAGCAGGATGGCTGGCGTCCATACCGGCGAGAGGCCGGCCAGGGCCAGAGGCAGCACCGCCAGGCGTAACAGCCAGCGGAACCAGGCCGGCAGAGCTAACTTCTGGTTGGCGCTGATAAACGGCAAGACCAGCGCCGCCACCCATAGCGGCAGCAAAAAGTAGAGCCGTTCTGTCTGAAGCTGCCCCAGCCGGACTTCGGGCAAGAATTTGACAAATTCGGCCAGGCCGGGCGCAGTCAATTGTTGGGCTACCGGGGCGCGCCATACCCAGGGCAAAAAGCCTGCACCAACCCCGGCCAGCAGCAGGCCCAGCGCCAGCAGCCCGCCGGCCGCACCGGCCTGATTTAGTCCTCGAATTTGAAATCGCGCCATTCGGTCCGCTCGCTGTCGCCCAGTTGAGAACTGCTCGCCCACACCCGCCAGCGCCCCGATTTGTTATCGGGGAACTCATCCAACTTAAACTCAGATTTGTTCAAACCGTTAATGGTGCGCCAGTTTTTCCACTCGCCGCCATCCTTATATTGCACTTCAAGATTGTATGTGACTGTGCCAGGCGCATCCACCGACGACCAATCAAACTTAACATCGTCGCCGTTACTAAATTTGTCGCCATCGTCCGGCGACTTGAGACTCGGTTTGGGCATATTAGAGGGGCGCACGGTGATGGTCACAATGAAATCCTGGGTTGAGCCATCCTGGCGTTGAATCCGCAGGGTGTGGGTATTGGTTCCCACCGGGTCGCACACTTGTCGCTCTCCTTCATCGCCGGCCCCGGCAATACCATCCACATAATAGCCGGCCACATTTCTTACCTGCCAGTGCAGCCGGGTGCATTGGCCGCCGCTCAGTTCGGTGTTGTCGGCGGTAAAGGCGACCTGGGCCGAGGGGGCGGAGGTGGGGGTGGCAGTGGAAGGTGCGGGCGTGGCCGTTGGCGGCAGAGGCGGCCCGGCCACTACCGGCGCACTACCGGCGGCGGGGTTTGGCTGAACATAAGTGGCGACTACCCAGCCCTGGCCACTGCTGTTGGGCGGAAAGGTGATTTGCCACCAGGCCCCATCTATGCTGCGGCCCACCACCGGCGCAGTCTCGTTAGCCCGCAGCAGCCCCAGGATTTGAAAAGAGATGCCCGGCCCACTGCGCACGTTGACATCGCTGAGGGCCTGCAAGCTGGGGGAGGGCGTGGCCGGCAGCGGCGAGGGGGTGGGGGTAAAGATGATGATCGAGGGGCTGGTGGCCGTCGGCGGGGGGGTGGGCGAGGGAGGAGCAGGCGTGGCGCTGGCGGTAGGGCCGGGTAGACTCAGGGTAGGCGTGGCCGCAGCGCCGGCGGCGTTAACGGTGATGACGGCCGGTAGATTTTGCCGGTTGGCGGTATTAAAGGCTCGTATCTCCAGCACGTGGCTGCCCTGCACCGGCGGCGTCCAGTTGACGCTCAACAGCAGGGTAGGCTGGCCCTGGGGAGTAACGCTGGTCTGCTGGCCTATCAAGGCCCCGTTAACCCACAATTCCAGCCGGGTGACGCCGCGCGCATCGCTGGCGCTGGCCTGCACAATCACCGGCGCGCCGGTGCTCACCTGGGCCCCGTTGGCGGGGGTAATAAACGAGACGGCCGGGGCCTGATTTACGGCGGCCGGCTGGTTAAAGTACCACAAACCGGCCAGGGCCAGCAAGCCCACCACCACCACTCCTACAAAGGGTAAACCGGCCAGAGCCAGCCAGGAGAGGATATTTTGCGGCGGTTTGGCCTGGGGTCGAGGCGGGAGGGGCGGGCGGGACGCGGCGGCTGCGGCTGCATCCAGGTTGCGTACCGTAGGGGTCAGCTCGTGGCCCAGCAAGCCCTGGACGACAAACAGGGAGTCGCCCAACTGCATCGTGTCGTGCTCACTCAGCAGAAAAGGCTGGGAGATGGGCATGCCGTTGACCAGGGTGCCATTGGCGCTGCCCAAATCTTCAACAATCAAGCGCGACCCGCGCCAGAACAGGCGGGCATGCCGGCGCGACACCTGGCTATCTTTAAGGGCCAGGTTGCACTCCGGGGCGCGGCCGATCACCAGGCCGCCCGGCGGAATGGCAAAAGTTTGGCCCTGTTCCGGCCCCTGCCGGGCTACCAGCCGGGCGTTGGGCGGTGGGCTGTTGGAGAAGGCGTCTTGTGGGTTCATGTTCCTCCAATGTAGTTGGAGATTAGAGATTGGAGATTGGAGATTAAAGCTTGTTCAATCTCCAACCCCAAAGGGAGGCTTCGCACTCTCTCACCTCCCCGCTTTATCATAACCATCGGTTGACTTCTAAGGCGTGGCTTTCAGGTTGACTTCCGTCAGGGTAACGCTGGTTCCGGCGGGATTACCGGCGGCGTCCAAAACATCAAGCCGCTGGAAATTGCCGGCGGTGTACAGTCCTACTTGCAGGGGATACTCTCCCGGCGCGGCTTCCGGCGGCAGGTAGATGGCGTGTTGGTCGGCGATGATTTGGCCGGGCCGCCAGCGGTCGGTGGGATAACTCCAGCAGACCGGCACGCCGTCGGCCTGGGCCACCGGCCCGGACTGGCTTTCCAGGTGGGTGAAGACCTGGTAGCTGGTGGGCATAGCGGCCAGGGCTTGCCAATAAAGCGTCACCGGCACACGTCCGCCAGGGTAGGCGCGGCGGGTGTCCAGGTCGTAGCCGATGAGCCGTACCAGGCCGCTAAAATTGGCCTCTACCGGCGTTGCGCCACGGGCCGAGCGGGCAAAAGCGGCCGGGGTGGCGGTTTGGTCAAATTGACTGGCGAGGCCGGCCTCATCCAACTCTCCTATAGTTAACGAAGATGGCCGCAGTTGCATTATCCGCATTTGCTTCTGATTTGGCAAAGTCACTCCGCCTATCCGTTCATAGTTAGATTCCAGCAGGCCGGCGGGAACTTCAACCGGGTCAATCAGGTCGTCGGCCAAAAAGTAAAATTCCGGCTGTGGGTCGCAAGCGCGGGGCGCGCCGCGCGTGTACCAGGCGGTTACGTCCGGTTCCTCGTTGCTGCCGTAATCGCTGCCTAACACACCGGAGGTAATCTGCTGGCCGACGGCTTTCCAGCCGGCGCGGTGGGCAAAGCCAAAAAAGCCGGCCTGGGGTGGTTCGGCGTAAGGTGTCCAGTACCAGGGCAGGTTCCCGGCCGGGTAATCCTGCCAGTACTCTACGTCGTGACGGATAAAGGCGTTCCACAGGAATACGATGGAGAGGAGGAGGAGGAGGGAATTGAGAATTGGGGAGTAGGGAGTAGGGAGTAGGGAGTAGGGAGTAGGGGGTAGGG
>CAZDMM010000483.1:0-6080 GCA_964505845.1 uncultured Caldilineaceae bacterium | reverse complement strand
TGGCGTTGCTCTCCGGCAGCAGTTCTTCTTTCCAGGAGCGATAGCGGGTGTCATCACGGATAGGCACCACGATAGGGTTGCTGGGGTCGTATTCGCCGGTGCTCATCTGGCGGCGCAGGGCTTCTTTGTAGGTGCGCTTAAAGTGGCGCAGACTGTCCGGGCCGGTGCGCCGGATGCGGCTGTATTTGGCCCGCTCGCTGGTGATATTTTTCTTGCCGCGCGGCTGCACGTTGGGCAGTTGCAGCTCTTCGGCCATAATCTGGGCCAGCTCCTCCAGGCTCACATCCACTTCCAGGATATGTTGTCCCGGGTCGCTGCCGGCCTGGCCCTGGCCCGGCTGGGGTTCGCCCTGGCCAATCGGCGTGCCAACATCGCCCTCGCCCTGGCCCACGCCGCCGCTCTGTTTGGCCCCATAGCGAAACTGGGGAATATCAATTTGGGGTAGGGGGATGCTGATGAGCTTTTTGCCCTGCCGCCCAATCATCTCCCCCTGTGACATGTACTTGCGTAAATTTTTTTTGATTTGCCCCCGCACAATCTGGCGGAAGCGGTTGTAATCACGTTGTACTCGTTGCATAAGTATTAGAATTGGCGAATGGCGAATGAGCGAATAAAGTTGTTCGCCATTCGCTCATTCACTTATTCGTTTGAGTCTCCTCTGGCAAAGATGCTGGCTACATAATTCAGCACGTCGGTGGCGCTTTGCTCATTGTAGCCAAAGTTTTTGATAAGCCGGGCCTTGACCACGTCAATCTTTTCCTGGGTGTCCTGGTCTACCACCCGGCTAACCAGCGAAGTTAGCTTGATGCTGTCTTTCTGGTCTTCAAACAGTTTCAGCTCCAGGGCCTTGTGCAGCCGCTCGTTGGTTTTGTAATCAAAGGTTTTGCCTTCAATGGCCAGCGCACCGATATAGTTCATAATCTCGCGCCGGAAGTCGTCTTTGCGGCTGTCGGGGATGTCAATCTTCTTCTCGATGCTGCGCATGAGCCGCTCGTCCGGTTCTTCGGCCTGGCCGGTAAACTTGTTGATGACCCGCTCCTTTTGGGTGTAAGCCTTGATGTTGTCAATATAGTTGGCGCACAGCCGCTTGATGGCTTCCTCGTCGGCGCTGATGGCCCGCTGTACTTCGTTCTTAACAATCTCGGTGTATTCTTCTTTGACCACGGTAAGCAGCTCCCGGTAGCGCTGGCGGTCTTCGTCGCTGGTGATGAGGGGATGGTTTTTAAGGCCAGATTCCAGCTCGTTGAGCACCATGAAGGGGTTGATGTAGCCATCCTGCTGGTAGTTGACCAGCGAGTTGCTGATTTTATCCTGCACGTAGCGGGGGCTGATGCCTTCCATGCCCTCGTGCTGGGCCTCTTTGCGCAGTTCCTTGATGTTGTCATCGGTAAAACCAGGCAGCGATTTGCCGTCGTACAGCTTGAGCTTTTGCAGCAGGGTGAGGTTAGCTTTTTTGGGTTCTTCCAGCCGGGTCAGCACGGCCCACATGGCCGCCATTTCTAACGTGTGGGGGGCGATGTGAACCGGCACCTTTTTGGGGTTGAAATCGCGGTGGTAGATTTTAATTTCGTCTTTAAGCTTGGTGATGTAGGGCACGTCAATGCGCACGGTGCGGTCTTTGAGCGCCTCCATAAACTCATTGTTTTCCAGGCGGCGGTACTCCGGCTCGTTGGTGTGGCCGATGATGACCTCGTCAATGTCGGTTTGAGCGAATTTTTTGGATTTAATCTTGTGCTCTTGGCTGGCCCCCAACAGGTCGTACAGAAAAGCCACATCCAGCTTGAGCATTTCGATGAACTCGATGATGCCCCGGTTGGCGATGTTGAACTCGCCGTCAAAGTTAAAGGCGCGGGGGTCGCTGTCGCTGCCGTAGATGGCGATTTTGCGATAGTTGATGTCGCCGGTCAGCTCGGTCGAGTCCTGGTTCTTTTCATCTTTGGGCTGGAAGGTGCCAATGCCGATGCGGTCCTGCTCGCTGAAGACCAGGCGGCGCACCCGCACATGGCGAATCATCTGGCTCCAGTCGCCGTCGTAACGGCGCATCAATTCACGCTGGTAGTAGCGGCAGGGCGGGCACAGGTCGCCTTCAATGCGGATGTACTCGTCCGAGGGCCGGCCCTCGTTGAAGTGAGTGATGAACTGTTCGCGCATTTCCAGGGGGATGAGGTGGAGCGGGTCTTCGTGCATAGGGCAGGGTTCCCACTCCGGTTTGCCGTTCTCGCGCACGGTATCTATTTTGGCCATATCGCCAATTTGGGTGGCGCGGGCCGTAACAATGGCCGAGCTTGCGCCCAATTTGTAAAAGTCGGCCGGCATTTCGTCCTGGGATAGTTCGCCCAGGTGCCAATCAAAGGTGTACAGCGCCCCATTTTCGGTGCGGCTGTAATGCTCCATGCCGCGTTTGAGCCGGCGCACGATGGTGCTTTTAGAGGAACCGACCGGGCCATGCAGCAGCAGCACCCGTTTTTCGGTGCCGTAACCCTGGGCCGCCGCTTTGAAAAAGTTGACCAGGCGCATCAGCGGGATTTCCAGGCCAAAAATGGCATCTTCACCGTTGAAGCTGGTATCGCTAAAGAATTTGTAGCGCACCAGCCGTTTCTTGGCGTCTTCAAACTCTTCATAGCCATATTCCATAATCATATCATACAGGCGTTGGAAGGCGTTACGCGCGACTTTTGGATTTTGGGCAACGATGTCAAGATAATCTTGAAATGAGCCGCTCCAGTTTAGTTCCTGGAAGCGTTTTTGGTCTTGCATCTCGCCGACTAAACGTAATAAAGAAGCTCCATTTGTCTTGGTCATAAATCTCCTCCAGCCCTGAAGGGGCACATGCTAACAAATTTTATCCGACTAAAGGTATTTAATTGTGGGTGTGGCAGAAGGTGAGGACAGGTAAAATTCGCAGCCCGACTGGTCGCAGGGGAGAACCAGCACCCGGCCGGTACAGCACCGGGTTTGACCTCTGTTGGGAAACGGAGGTGATGAGGATTTAAGTTACGGTAGGTTTGATCTTGATGCTTGCTCAAACTCAGAAAATTTGCCGGTTAATACAGTTCAATCAGAAACAGTCCTCAAACAAATTATTACTGATATTTTAGCAAGGTAGGGCCGAAATTTCAAACAACCAAATATGACCTTTGGGTGATACAGGTGTGGCAAGAAGTCCCACCCGGCTTGAAATCGGATTTGATAAGATTATACGCCCCAGAGATGAAAAACATTCATTATCGGAAGGTGGGAGGATTGGAAGAATGGATACCATTTTTTTCAATCTTCCCACCTCCAGCCTTCCATTTTTTAATGTCTAAAATGGCGCACACCCGTAAAGACCATCGCCAGCCCCAAGCGATTGGCCGCTTTAATCACAGTTTGGTCCTGCACCGAGCCACCCGGCTGGATGACTGCCGTCACCCCGGCGGCTGCGGCGGCCTCGATGCCATCGGGGAAGGGGAAGAAGGCGTCGGAGGCCATCACGGCGCCCCTGGCCTTATCGCCCGCCTTGCCGGCGGCCAGCTTCACCGAGTCTACCCGGCTGGGCAGGCCGCCCCCAATGCCTACGGTGGCCGTGCCGGCCGCCAGAACAATGGCGTTGCTTTTAACATGCTGGCAGGCCAGCCAGGCAAATTGCATGGCCAACATCTCTTCTGAGCTGGGCGGCCGCTCCGTCACCACACGCCATTCCACGCCGGGCGGGTCGCCGGTATCACGCTGCTGGGCCAGCAGCCCGCCGGCCACGCTGCGGAATTCCACGTTGGCCTTGATCGGCTCGGCTAACTCTACCAGGCGTAAATTTTTGCGAGCCGCCAACAGCTCTTTGGCTTTATCGCTAAAGGCGGGCGCGGCGATGGCCTCCACAAACAGGTCGCCCAGGGCGGCGGTTATAACCTCATCAAACTCGCGGTTCACAGCGATGATGCCGCCAAAGGCGCTGACCGGGTCGGAGGCCAGGGCCAGGGGAAAGGCCGTCGCTAAGTCAGCGGCGCTGGCGATGCCGCAGGGCGAAAGGTGCTTAACAATCACCACCGTAGGGGCCTGGAAAGACTGCACCGCCTGCCAGGCCGCGTCCAGGTCTAGCACGTTGTTGTAGCTGAGGGCTTTGCCTTGCAGCACCACCCCACCCAGGGGGCCGATGGATTCATCGGCGGCGTAAAGGGCGGCGGCCTGGTGGGGATTCTCGCCGTAGCGCATCTCCTGGGTTTTGACCAGCGAGGCCAGGAACAGGGGCGGCAGGTCGCCATGCTCTTGCCGGGCCAGGTAATTAAAAATGGCGGCGTCGTAGCGGGCCGTTTGGGCAAAGGCTTTGCAGGCCAGCTCGGCCCGGCGGCTGGTGGAGACAAAGCCGTTTTGGCGCAGTTCGGCGGCAATGGCCGGGTAATCGGCCGGGTCGCACACTACCGTTACCCGCACAAAGTTTTTGGCCGCCGCCCGCAGCAGCGTCACCCCGCCGATGTCAATTTGCTCGATGGCTTCATTTAAGGAGATGTAGGGTTGGGCGATGGTTTGCTGGAAGGGGTACAGATTACAGACCACCATGTCAATCTCGTTGACGCCGTGTTTGGCTAATTCGGCCCGGTCTTGTTCGCTGGGGCGGGCCAGGATGCCGGCATGGATGACCGGATGCAGGGTTTTGACCCGTCCTTCCAGCATTTCCGGTGCGCCGGTGACCTGGGCTACCTCGGTGACGGCCAGGCCGGCCTCGCGCAGGGTTTTGGCGGTGCCGCCGCTGGCCACAAATTCCCAGCCCAGTTGGGCCAGGCTGCGGGCAAAATCCACCAGGCCGGTTTTATCGGATACGGAAAATAAGGCGATGGGCATAATTAATTAACACCTCAACAATGATTAATCGGAGTGCGTGTTGCGTAGTGCGTAGATCAACGGAACACGCAACACGTCACACGCAGCACATATCACGCTTCAGCCGCTAAAAAAACCTCACTTCTCTAACATCTGAGCGTTCACCACCACCTCCACCTGGGTAAAGCCGAGGGAGCGGAGGAAGTTTTCATAGTACACTTTGCCATACTGGTTGGCTTTATCAAGCGCGCCCTGTTCTATGGCAGCCTGTTCAAGGGCCTGCTGGGCTGCTGCCAGGGCTTCACCTTGCAGGTTGGGGTTGTTCTTTTCCAGCAGTAGATTGTTTTCATAATAAACAATGTGAGTCCGGTCAAAATCAATGCTGCTGCTTAGAATTTCGGGGGCGGGCAGCACCAGCCGCACCCGCCGGCCCTCCACCCACAGGTTTTCGGCGCTCAATTTTTCCAGGTCAAACCCGGCCTGCACCTGGCCGTAAACCAGCATCAGCAGCCGCTCTTTAGTCCCCAGCACGCTGTCCAGCCAGCCCTCCGGCACATTTTCTCGATAAATCTCTGCCACCGTATGGTATTCCACCGTAGATAATTTGGCCTGGGCTTTGATGCCTTGGATGGTGATAACCGGCGGCGGCAGGGGGGTGGAGGTAGGCAGGGGGGTGGAGGTAGGCGGCAGGGTTGGGGGAAAGATGCGCCCTACCAAAAAGGCAATAACAATGATACCGGCGATGGCTGCCATGGCCAGCCCAAGCCACACCATTATCTGCCGGGATGACGACTGGTTCATTGTCCCTTCTTTTTAACCTCAAAGGTAATCTTGGTAAAACCGAGTGAGCGCAAAAAGTTTTCCAGGTAGACCCGCCCGGAAGCTTCGGCTTTTTGGTAGATGCCGCGCTGCTCGGCCCACTCGGTTAGATTCTTTTCGGCCAGCAGGCGGGCGCGGCTTTCCAGGGTGGGGTCGGGTTGGGTGAGCAGGCCGGTTCTGCGCTCATAGACGTAAGTTTTCTCGTTGTCAATCCGGCTGTACAAAATCTCCGGGGCGGGCAGCATGATTTTTATGCTGGTTCCCTGCACCTGAATATCTTTTTTCTGGTCTATCTTTTGCAGGTCAAAGCCGGCTACAACCTCGCCCTCGGCAATCAACATGAGCTTATCGGTGCCTACCAGTTCTTGCCACAGGTTGCTGGGGTCATTCTCCAGGTCAATCACGGTGCGCATAGCAAATTCGGTGGTTTCCAGCCGGCCCAAATCACGGATGTTAAAGATGATAGG
>CAZDMM010000482.1:0-6081 GCA_964505845.1 uncultured Caldilineaceae bacterium | reverse complement strand
CTCGCGGATGTCACGAAATTCGTAGGTTTTGCCGAATAGTTTGGTGCGGAGGAGCATCGTTGTCCCCTTTCTAGAGGAGAGTCAGTTGATTTTAGGACATAACGCATGAAAGAGCAAAAGGGCGAGCTTTGTTACACAGAGCTTCACTGAGAATGCACAGAGAGACACAGAGAGGTTAAAGAATCAAAGTTAGGTCATGATGAAGCGCCGGATGCCATCCTTGAGCAATTTGACATTAAAGTTGATCAAGAGGCCAGGCCCTAAATTCCGGTGGACTTCAATAGCCGCGCCGATAATTTTCTCCGTTAAGCGATTCAACTCAGCCTGGGTCAACATCCTTCAACCCCTAAAAAGCCCTCTGCGTATCTCTGTGCCTTCTCCGCGCTCTCTGTGTAACGAATAAGTCAATGATAAAAGATCAACGTCTTCACGCTCAACGGCACGACTCGCCCATCGAGCAGGGGACGGCCGATGTCAATGTAATCGCCCTCTTGCAGACCGACCTGATCCACCACCAGCAGTGGATGTTGGGGCAGGAAGGTTTTGAGGCTCTGGCCCAGGGCGCGGGCGTAGTCGTGTTCGATGATGATAATTAAGGGATTGGTAATTGGCAATTGGTTATTGGTGAAATCAGCTAAACCGGCGGCTAATTCTGTTAACGATTCAAAATCCAGCTTCCAGGTGAGTTCCAGGGCCAGGGCAAACTGGCTTTCCACCGGGTTGACATCCCAGCGAGTGACGGCCGCCTGCACCGCCTGAGCCACCTGTTGGCGGGTCGGCGGGATGGCGGGCCACTGGGCGCGTACCACCGGCACGTTGCGGATGGGCAGAATCTCGGCCTCGGCCCAGATGGTACTGCCGCTCAGGGTGACGGTTTGCGAACTGGCCCCCATCACCGTGGCCTGCATGGTTTCCGGCGGGCGGCGGATGGTGTAGCTCTGGATGGCCGGGTGCAGCCGGAGGGACTCGGCCAGCAGCGGCCCCACGTCGCCGTGAACGCAGGCGTCGGCCACCGAGTTGATAGTCAGCGGTTCGTAAAAATAGTGGCCGATGCCGCCGGAAAAAAACAGAATCGTCCCTTTGCCGGAAACCGGCGAGGGGGCGGTCAGCAGCAGCTTATCGCCCAACGGGTGGTTGGTTCCTTCAATTAGATAGAGCGTCAAATCGGCCATGCAATTGGTGAACTGGCGCAGTTGGGCCAGGCTGGGCTGGTAGCCGATCTGAAACGGCAGGCCCAGGTAGTCAACAATCGCCCGCGCCGGGTCGGCCAGGTGGCGAATCTGGCCGCTGGCCGGGTCAACCTGCAAAATGCGCCCACCGTAATTCATGGCCGCTGCGGCAATCATCTCGCCCTGGCGAAAAATGGCGCTGTTGGCCGAGCCGCCGCCGATGTCTACATTGGTGACGGTGCAAAAGTGCTCCCGCGAGTAGGCCGCCGCCCCGGCGCCCCGGCCCGAAATCATAGACTCCAGGTGCGGCCCGGCCACCGTGACCACAAAATCGCCGGCCAGGGTGGAGATGGCGTTGAGAATGGCGTCGGCGTTGCGCTTTTTGGCCGTTTCGCCGGTAACGATGACCGCCCCGGTCTCGACCTGCTCCGGCAAAATCCCGGCCTGCCCGTACTCCCGGCGCAGGATTTGCTCCAGGGCCAGCGCATCAATTTCGTCGGGGCCTTTGAGCGGGGTGAAATGGATCCCGCTGCGGTAAAGCACCTCTTTGTCAACAATGCCGGCCGCCCGCATCCGGCTGAGGGGCGACTGGCTGCTGCTGGCCACCCCGCCGCCCAAAATCAGCCGGGAGAAAATCAATTGGGTTGTGGTTGTGCCCACGTCAATGCCTACGCTGAGCATGGAGTGGGTGGAGTTAGTCATAATTGTGAATGATGAATAATGAATGGCGAATAGCGAATAGCGAATAGCGAATGGCGAATAGCGAATAGCGAATGGCGAATAGCGAATGGCGAATGGCGAATGGCGAATGGCGAATGGCGAGGTACGAATCGAATTTATACGCTATTCGCTGACTCGCTGACTCGCTCATTCACTGACTCGCTGACTCGCTCATTCGCCGACTCGCTGACTCGCTCTTTCGTTCTTTCGTTTAGCCGCAGCTTTGACCAGTCCATCAAAAATCCGCTGCTGGGCCGGGTCATTGGCGGCGATGCTTTCGGGGTGCCACTGCACGGCCACCAGCCAGGGGTGGTTGGGCATTTCCAGGGCCTCAATGGTGCCGTCGGCGGCCTGGGCCACAATTTTGAGACCCGGCGCCACCTCGCGCACAGCTTGATGATGCCACGAGGCGGAGTTGACTTCGTGGTATCCCATTATCTGGGCCAGGCGGGAGTCGGGGTCAACGGAAACCGGGTGGTGAATGTAGCCGCTAGGGTCGGCCCGGTGCGGGACCTCGCCGCTCACCTCGTCGGGCAGGTGCTCAATCAAACTGCCGCCCAGGGCCACATTGAGCACCTGCGTGCCCCGGCAAATATTCAGGGTTGGCAGCCCTTGAGCCACCACCAGATGAATCAGGTTGAGTTCGCTCTCGTCCCGCTCCGGGTCCACCCGGTAGATGGCCGCATGGGGCGCGCCGTTGTAGCGGGCCGGGTCAATATCGCCGCCGCCGCTAAAGATGACTCCGTCGAGCAGATCGAGCAGGTCATCCTGGTAAGGTTCGCCGGGCGGCAGCAGCACGGGGATGCCGCCGGCCCGGCGCACGGCGTCAACATACTCGGCCGGCAAATTGAAGCGCCGCTCGTCTCCGCGCCCGTAGGTAGTGATGCCGATAATGGGTCGTTGGGTCATTTTATTGAGCGGCGCTGTGGTGGCCGTGAGCCACTTCGGCCAGTTCAGCCTCGATGCGGCGCAGTTCGGCTTCGTCGGCCGGGGTGGGGCCGGTAAAACGTTTTTTGGCGTCTAACTGCCAATAGAGCACCATAAACACGCCCAGCAGGATAATGGACCAGCCGGCCAGCTCGTTGGGGGGGATGGAGAACAGGATGGTGATAAAGGCTACCCACAGCACAGCCGCCCAATTGATAAATAGACCCCACCGGCCCAAACTCCAGGGCGCGGTTTTGGGGGTAGTATACTCGCCGCGCTGGCTCATTTTGTTGCGAATGTTAAGATAGATAGGAATGGCATAGGCCAGGTATAGGGCGGTGGTGCTGATTGCCACCACTACGGAGTAGAGAGCGGCGTAGACGGTCAGCAGGACGGCCAGAACACAGGTGATAATGATAGACCAGACCGGCGTGCGCAGGGTGGGATGAATCTGGCTGATCAGGGTGTGTCCCGGCATGCCGCCGTCGCGGGCAAAGGCAAACCACATGCGGCTCATGCTGGTGATGGAGGCCAGACCGCACAACCACATGGCGCCCCCAATGATGATAGCAATGATATTGGCAAAGAAGGTGTTGAGATTCTCATAAACGATGTACAACACAGCCGGGCTGTTGGCGGCGTCAATGGTAGCGGCAATGTCGGGGATGTGGAGGGTGAGGATGATCAGCATGATGTACCCCACCACCGCCGAAACGGCCACCGAAAGAAAGACGCCCCAGGCGCTGTTCAAGCGAGCCATCACGGTCTCTTCTGCCACGTGGGCCGAGGCATCGTAGCCGGTGTAGGTCCACTGCGCTTGCAGCAAGCCCAGCACAAAGGCAAAGGCCAGGCCGCCCGAAGCATACAGGCCGGCCAAACCCGGAATACTCATCATGATGGAGTTAAAGGTAAAGGGGCCGGCGGCAAAAGAGTAAGCCAGGTCGTTGGGATTGGCCGAAATTTGACTCTGAAACAGGAAGCTGAACGGTTGGGCATGCTTGCCAAACAAGGTCAACAGCAGGGCCATGATAATCACCCCGCCGATATGCCACCACACGCTAAAATCGTTGAGCATGGCGGTCAGTTTGATCCCAAAGATGTTGATGAGGATTTGGGGGATCATAATAATGACCATGGCTACAATAATGGCCGAGTTATCGGTGGGCAGGTTGGCCCCAAAAATGCGGTTGACAGCCCCGACAATATACAGGGCGGCTGCAAAGTTAATCCCGGCGGTAATGGTGATCTGGCCAATCATATTGAACCAGGCCGTAACCCAGGCCCATTTGTATCCGCCCAGCCGGTGCGCCCAAAAGTACAACCCTCCGGCAGTGGGATAAGCAGAGGCCAGTTCTGCCATCGAAGCGGCTACCGCAATGGTAAACAGGCTGACAATCGGCCAGCCATAAGTGTTGATGACCGGCCCGGCAAATTGCAAGCCATAGCTAAAAAGTAGAATTGCCCCCGTAAGAATAGAGATGATGGAGAAAGAAATAGCAAAGTTTGAAAACCCCCCCATCTCCCGGAAAAGCTGCTGCGCATAGCCCAATTTGTGCAGGTCTTCCATATCCTGGCGAATGATCTCTTCTCGACTTTTTTCCTTCATCGAAGTCATAGTGAACCCTCCTTGTTAATTTCAAAACTAACGAGCCGCTCCAAAGATTTGACAATGTTGTTCAAACTACCCTCCTATCAAACAAACAAGCTGTGTAACCACCTCCTCTCATTATCTGCAGCCGCGCCGCCAAAACCGAGACCGCCTGGCTTCAGCGCGATCAAAACCACCACCGCATCATCCAAATGAAAAAAACCACACACTTCCAAAAAGAAAATGGTGGCTGGTCTCAGCAATTGATAGGCTCACATATACCTTTGCTAAAATCAAGATAGCCCCTCATCCTTGAGAGCATTTGTTAACTTTTGCAGGGAAATTGGTTAGGAGATGATGCAATCGTATAACGACAAATCAGGCGTCGTTACACCCCGGACAGGTGCGACTATATCACATTCAAAAAGAGTTGTCAAATCAATTTTAGTTCAGCTTGGTTCAAGTTAGGCTTACCCGATAGGTTGTGGTATACTAAAATTCTATCCAAAAACCGGTAAGCGGGCATCCCTATGCCCACCGCTGACGCATAGGGATGTGTCACCGGCGCAGGCTTTCGGATAGGAGCTAAAAGTCTACAATCTTTTAACATCAGGGGGGAGGCGCAGCCATGCATCTTGTTGACAAGGTAGCCATTATTAGTGGGGCTAGCGGTGGACTGGGAGAAACGGTTAGCCGGGTTTTTTATGAGGCGGGGGCCAGCGTAGTTTTGGTTGGGTCGCGCCTGGAGGGGGTGCAAGCTTTGGCGGCCCAACTCGGCCCCGACCGCACCTTGCCTCTGGCCGCTAATCTGGCCGACCCGGCCGGGGCCGAGTCGGTGGTGGCGGCCACGCTGGAACGATTTGGGCGGGTCGAAATTCTGCTCAACCTGGCCGGGGGCTTTGGCGGCGGCGCTCCCCTGAGCGAAAGCAGCGACGATGACCTCACCAAGATGCTCGACCTCAACCTGCGCACCACCTACCACATGTGCCGGGCCGCCGTCAAACCGATGATAGCCCAGGGTTGGGGTCGAATCGTCAATACCGCTTCTCGTGATGCGCTCCACGCCCGGCCTAATTTTAGCGCCTACGCCATCAGCAAAGCGGGCGTGCTCCGCCTGACCGAGTCGCTGGCGGCCGAGGTGCAGAACTACAACATTACCGTCAATGCCATTATCCCAGGCACTATTGATACGGCCGCCAATCGCAAAAGCACCCCCAACGCCGATTTCTCCCGGTGGGTCAAACCCGCCGAAATTGCCGAGGCTCTGCTCTTCCTGGCGGGTGAGGGTGCGGCCGTCATTAACGGGGCGGCGATACCGTTGTATGGTAGATCATAGAAAGTAAAACGTAAAACGTAAGGGTTGTCAGAATAACTCACCTTCGTCCTTAAATCAATACGTTTTACGCCTTACCATAAATGTAAGTATTCGATAAATCCCCATGGAAGAAGGAGTTTTGCAATGTCCCAAAACCCATTAAAACAAATCACCGACCTCGGCCAATCGTTGTGGTACGACAACATCGAACGCAGCATGATTACCGAGGGCGAGCTGGCCCGCCTGATTGCCGAAGATTACGTGGTCGGGGTGACCTCTAACCCTACCATTTTCCAAAAAGCCATCAGCGGCAGCACCGCTTACGATGCTCAAATTCAAGAAGTTGTTACCCAAAACCCAAC
>CAZDMM010000481.1:0-6084 GCA_964505845.1 uncultured Caldilineaceae bacterium | reverse complement strand
AAGCATCCCGAGCCGGCATGCCTTATGTGGAGCAGCGCTGGTTGGGCGGCACGCTCACCAACTGGCGCACCATCCGGCAGCGCATTGATTATTTATTGGAAAGCGAAAAGCAGCAGGCGCGCGGTGAGTTTTCCCGGCTTATTAAAAAAGAAGCCCTCCTGCGTGAGCGAGAGATTTTGCGGCTCAACAAACGTTTGGGCGGCTTAAAAGATATGCGCCGCCTACCGAATCTGATTTTTATTATTGATGTGCGCCGCGACTCCCTGGCCATCAAAGAAGCCAACACCCTGGGCATTCCCGTAATTGCTATGGTGGATACCAATTGCGACCCTGAGCCGATTGATTACATCATCCCCAGCAATGATGATGCCATCCGGGCCATCAAACTCATCATCAACACCATCGCCAATGCCTGTGTTGAGGGCCGCACCATGCTCACCTCTATCCAGGCCGAAGAAGACGAAGCTGCCGGCATCGAGGGTGAGGAAGCGATGGAGCGCTATCTTGGCCCCAGCACCCTGGCTAAAATTCGGGCTGAACTTAATCTTGAGGATGAAGAAGATTTGGGCTATTACGAGGATGAAGATGAGGGTGAAGAAGAGGAAACCGAGGTGGAGTTTGAGGCCGACGTGGATGTTCCTACCCCTATCGCCGCAGCTTTGCGGGAAGCTGAAGAGAATAACGAAGTAGAAGCTGAATAAAACACCCGCTCAGCAACAGAGAATGATCATCAAGTAGATTTTGGAGGCATTGTGTCAATTACAACCGAAACAATCAA
This sequence comes from uncultured Caldilineaceae bacterium, assembly GCA_964505845.1. Taxonomy (GTDB): domain Bacteria; phylum Chloroflexota; class Anaerolineae; order 4572-78; family J111; genus DSQQ01. The sequence continues at coordinate 5,306 of CAZDMM010000481.1, read as the reverse complement.
GCTGCTCCGCGAGGCTACTGGGGCAGGGATCTTAGACTGTAAAAAAGCTTTGCAAGAAACCGACGGCGATATGGATAAGGCCATCGAGTATCTACGCAAAAAGGGCCTGGCCGCAGCGGCCAAAAAGGCCAGCCGTGAAGCCAAAGAGGGTTTGGTGAGCGCCCATATCAGCGCCGACGGCCAAACGGCGGTGATGGTTGAAGTAAACTGCGAAACCGATTTTGTGGCCCGCACCGATGATTTTCAGCAATTTGTGGCTGCCCTGGTACGGCAAGTTGCAGCCAACGCCCAGCTAAACAGCCCCGAAGCTTTAATGGTAGCCCCGTTTATTGATAACACCGCTAAAACTGTAGTCGAGTATCTTAATGAAGTTATTGCCAAGCTGGGTGAAAATATGATCATCCGCCGGGTAGCCCGTTTTGACCTGGCCGGGGCTGGCATGCTCGACCAATATATTCACTTTGGCGGCCGCGTAGGCGTTTTAATAGAGGCGTCAGGCAGCACGGCGGCTAACCCCAAATTTGCCGGGCTGGTGCATGATTTGGCGCTGCATATCGCCGCCGCTTCGCCGCGTTATGTCACCGTTCAAGATGTTCCGGCCGAAGCAGTTGAAGCCGAAAAAAGCATCTATCGTGGACAACTGGCCGAAGATAAAAAACCTGACAACATCAAGGAAAAGATTATCGAAGGCAAGCTGAAAAAATGGTATGAAGAAGTGGTTCTGCTTGAGCAGCCTTTTGTCAAAGACAATGAACTGACCATTATCCAATTGCTTGAAAAGTATGGGAAAGAGCTGGGCAGTTCCTTGCAGGTACGGCGTTTTGCCAGGTTTGAATTAGGCGCTAATTAAGTTAACCACACCACAGGCCGGAACACCCCCATGTTCCGGCCTTTCCATAGCTAAACTCCGTAAAAATTTCTCAGTACTATCTTTTAGCTAGCAAAGAAACCCCGGTTTTTAAGCCTTAAATTGCGCTGGGCATCAGAAAGGATGCTTTTTAGCCGCAAAACCGGGCTTCTCATTAAATTTGGGAGAAAATCATGGCTACCCCAAAATATCGCCGGGTGCTGATTAAACTAGGCGGCGAGTCGTTGGCCGGAGAAGGTAATTTTGGTATAGACCCTCATCGGGCGGATGAGTTGGCAGCGGTGATCAAAAACATTTATGACCTGGGGGTGGAAATCGCCATTGTTTTGGGCGCCGGCAATTTGTGGCGCGGCGCAGATGGGTTGGCCCATGAGATGGACCGCTCCACGGCCGACCACATGGGCATGCTGGCTACGGTGATGAATGCCCTGGCCCTGGCCGACGCTTTGAAGCGGGTAGGTTTGGAAACGCGAGTACAAACCGCTATCGAGATGCGGTCTGTGGCAGAGCCATATATCCGGCTGCGGGCCATCCGCCATTTGGAGAAAGGCCGGGTGGTGATCCTGGGGGCCGGCACGGGCAATCCTTACTTCACCACTGATACCGCCGCCGCTTTGCGAGCGATGGAAATTGATGCGGAGCTGCTGGTCAAGGCCACCAAAGTAGATGGCGTGTATGAGTCAGACCCCAAGAAGGACCCCACCGCCAAAAAGTTTGATACTATCACCTACATCCAAGCCCTGAATATGGGCTTAAAAGTGATGGACGGCACAGCTTTGACCCTGTGCATGGAAAATCATATGCCTATTATTGTCTTAAATTTATGGGAGGCGGGCAGTTTGAAAAACGCTATTTTAGGCCAAACAGTCGGTACGTTGGTTAGCAACTAATATAGCAGCAAGTTGCATGCTACAACCCATGTGTTGTAACATGCAGCCTTGTTACCCTTTATTGTTTTAGCGGAGGTAAGCGTATGATTAAAGATGTCCTGGCCGAAGCCAAAGCAGCCATGCAAAAATCTGTTGAGGCCCTGCAAGCAGACCTGGCCTCCATGCGCACCGGGCGAGCCTCTACCGGTTTGGTGAATAAATTAATGGTGGAATATTATGGCACAGCCACCATGCTCCAGCAGTTAGCCCTGATTAGTGTGCCTGAACCTCAACTGATTGCCATCCGGCCCCATGACCCAGGCGCCTTAAAACATATCGAAAAAGCCATTATGCAATCCGATTTAGGGCTGACCCCCAATAACGATGGCAAAATTATCCGCCTGCAAATTCCTACTCTCACTACCGAGCGCCGCCGTGACCTCACCAAAGCGGCCGCCAAGCGGGTCGAAGAAGCCAGGGTAGCTGTACGCAACATCCGCCGGGATAAGCTGGAAGATATGCGGGAGTTTGAGAAAGAAAAGCTGGTTTCTGAAGATGAATTTTATGGAGGCCGGGATGAGCTGCAAAAGCTCACCGATGAATACATCAAGAAGATAGACGAAATTGGGGTGGCTAAAGAAAAAGAGATTATGGAAGGGTGAGGGAAGAGGGGAAGATTGGAAAGGTGGAAATAACTAACACTCCTGTCATTTCACCTCCACCTGGACGAGATTACGCTTATGGTTGAGAGTATCACAGAAGTTAACGCAGCCGTAGAGACAAAATATCCCCCGCTCCCCAACCCACCCTATCATGTCGGCATTATTATGGACGGCAATGGACGGTGGGCCCAATTACGCGGCAAGCCTCGCCTGGAAGGGCATAAAGCCGGTACCGAAAATTTGCGGCGGATTTTGGAACACTCAGTGGAGTTTGGGGTCAAGATGCTGACCATCTATGCTTTCTCCACCGAAAACTGGAAACGCCCGCCCCTGGAAGTCATGGGGCTGATGAATATTTTGGAAAATGTGATTGATCGGGAACTGCCCAAGCTGCACGAAAATGGGGTGCAACTGCGCCATCTGGGCAAATTAGAAAAACTCAGGCCCGGCATCCGGCGCAAAGTGACGCACGCTATTGACTTTACCAAACATAACGACCGCCTGATCCTGAATGTGGCCTTTAATTATGGGGGGCGGGATGAAATTGTGGAAGCGGTGAAAAATCTGATCCGCGATAATGTTAAGCCCGAGGAAGTGACCGAAGCCCTATTGAGCCGCTACATGTATACCGGCACGTCACCCGACCCGGATTTGATTATCCGCACCAGCGGCGAGTTCCGCACCAGCAACTTTTTAATCTGGCAGGCCGCTTACGCCGAGTATTATGTCACCCCGGTTTACTGGCCCGATTTTGACAAGGATGAGTATTACAAGGCCCTTGCCACCTTCAGCCAGCGCGACAGGCGGTATGGAGGAGTCAAGACGTAAGGACGGAGGGAGATTAGAGATTGGAGATTAAGAATCTCCAATCTCCAATCTCTTTCATCCACCCCTCAATTATTTCAAGATATAATACGTCCCCTTTTTATCCCCAATTTTTAGCAATAACCCCTTATCCACCAAATCCACCAAATCCAGGCGCAGCGTTTCCGGGTTGGCGTCGGGGCAAAGCTGGCGATAATCGCGGTTGGTGATGCGCCCCTGCTGCTCCAAGAAATTCATCGCCCGCATCTGGCGCTCATTCATATTGCTGGGCCAATGGGCCGTGATCAAGGGCAGGCGTTCCAGAGTATTATAGAGCCGCACCGTAAAGGAGTAAGGTTTGGCCTCAAAATTGGGCGCGGCGTGTCCATATTGCAGCATCTCCTCGATCATCCGGTCAATGCCCAACCCCAACTCCTCGATATAGCCCCATTGAAACAAGCCTGCCACCAGGCGCGGGTTGCGCGAAAAATGCTCTTCCACAATATTGTCCAGGGTAATGTAGCCCGGCAAACCACCGGGGCTGATTACCTCCAGCCGGTCTTCATACATGCGGATTTCGACCCGCCGCCCGCTGAGGCGATAATCCCGGTGGCACACCGCATTGACCAGCGCTTCCCGCACCGCAAAGCGAGGATATTCAGGCCGTTCCTCTCGCTTCAAGCCATTGACCACCGCCTCAACCCGCATTTCCTCATTGACAAGCTGCCAGGCCCGCTCGATCATGCGGGCCGCCGGCCCTTCAATTTCTACCCGCCGGCCATAGCCGGCCAGTCCATCCCGTCCTCGCGCCTCTTTGCCCAAAAATTTAACAAAGATGATGCCGCTCTGGGGCAAAAACGTCTGTGGATGCTTGCCAAACAGCAGCATGCCCGCCACCGTGGGTGTGCCGTCGTCGCTCATCGCCCCGATTTCAACCAGGTGGTCTTGCAAACTGCCGGACAGCACACGCTGCCCCCGCTCGGCCCGCAGGCGCATATACTCGTCCAGCACGGCTTTGTCCAGGTCAACCAGGGTCGCCCCCTCGACCAGTTCCCCCTCAAAATCGCCGCTGGATTTGGTCGCCGCCAGGTGACGAATCGCCTCACCGCCGAGAGGCCGGTTTTCCGCCCCGGCCCGGATCAGCACCCGGCCATCGGCTAGGGCATGCAGTTCCGGGCTGCGTGGAACTTTGAGGGCCACCACCGTCCCCCCTGGCAGTTCATGCTGTTCCCAATGGGTCACTACCGGAGGGCGGCACATCAACAGGGCGCGCACTAAATGGCCCTGCACCGCCTCATCCAGCAGTTGATCTACCACCTGTCCCTGCTCATTAAGGCCAAAAAAGATCGTGCCACCATCACCGTTGGCAAAAGCCACCAGCGTTTCGGCCAGCACATTGGCTTCTACTTTAGGCAAAAAAGCCAGGGTTTGGCCCGGCCCACGTTTGAACAGATTTTCTAACATAAAGCAATTATCAATGATGAATTGTTAATTGTCAATTGCCAATTGGTAATTACAAGGGGTCGTGCTATTATGGAGCCTGCAAACCCGCTCAGAAAGGAACAGACAGTCTACTGATCACTGTCTACTGACCACTGCCAATGACCCACCAGCAAGCCCAGGAACTGATCAAAAAAATTATCCGGGCCAGGGATAGAGACGAGCTGCAAAAGATCATCAGCGACAACATCAGCGCCTGCGACGGCGTCTTTTTTGCGGAATTGGAGAACGTGGTGGAGCAATTTCGGGCCAGAAACGACGAGGCCAGCGCCCGTAAATTAAAAGAAGTGGGCGACTTTATGGCCCGGCTGCGCTTTATGATTTAAAGCCTGGGAGATACATTTACCTGTGAAAATTGCCCTGGCCCACGACTGGCTTAACCAGATGGGCGGCGCGGAGAGCGTGCTGGAACGGCTGGTGGAGATGTATCCCGCTGCGCCGGTCTTCACCACTATTTATGGGCCGGATTTGATGCCGCCGGCCTATCGCCGCTGGGATATTCGCTCCACCTGGCTCAATCGCGCTCCGGCCATTCATCACCACCACCAGCCCTATCTGCCGTTCTATCCCCTGGCCGTTGAGAGCATGGATTTCAGCGGCTAC
>CAZDMM010000480.1:1849-6088 GCA_964505845.1 uncultured Caldilineaceae bacterium | reverse complement strand
GCCGCAAGCGCCCCGGCTCTATCTAACTTTGGAAAAAGCCCGCCGCGGCCGGGGCAACGAGACGCCCTTGACGCTGGTGCTGCGCAAATATATGCGCGGCGGCCGGCTGGTAGGGGTAGAACAGCCCCCCTACGAACGAATACTCCGGCTCAACTTTATCGGCCCTCTTAGCCCCACCACCCTGGTGGTAGAGTTACTGGGAACGCGTAGCAACCTCATTCTGCTGGAACCCGATCAGACCATCCTCGGCGTGGCCCGGCTGCCCAAATTAATTACCAATAAACCGATAACTAATATCTCCTCTGCTCCCTTACCCCTCCGCTCCTCTGCTTCATTAACCCCCGGCCAACCTTACCTACCCCCTCCGCCTCAACCCAAACTGGCCCCCGCCGAGTTGAACGAACACACCTTGCGCCAGGAGTTGGCCGAAGCCGCGCCCCAGTTGAGCCTGGTCCGCTTGCTCACCGAAACCGTCAACGGGGTCAGCCCCCTGCTGGCGCGAGAGATAGTGTATCGCGCCACCGGTCAAACCGATACGCCGGTTAGCCAGCTTTCCAATGTGAGCGTGCTGTTGGCGGCCTTTCGGCAGCTTTTTGAACAGTTCCGGCAAGAGCAGTGGCAGCCTACTCTGGCCCTGGATGAAGAAGGGCTGCCCCTGGCCTTTGCGCCCTATCCCTTGCAGCACGCAGCCCATACCCAGTTCTACCCCAGCCTCTCGGCGGCGGTAGAAAGCTATTTTACCGAGGCGGCCTCCGGCTATAGCGCGGCCAAACGGCCCCTGCTGCAAGCCATTCAGGAGGCTCGCCAGCGGTTGGTTCGCCGCCGGGAGCGCCTGGCGGAGGATGCGGCCGCCCAGGCTAATCCAACACTGCTCAAAGAAATGGGTGAGGCTATTTTGGCTTTTGCTTATAAAATCAAGCCGGGACAGAAAGAGTTGACCCTCACCTTCCCGGAAGCTTTGAGCTTTCGGGAAGGTTATAAAGGGCCGCTCAACATTACCCTGGACCCGGCCCTCTCCGCCAGCGAGAATGCGCAGGAGTATTTCAATCGTTATCGGAGAGCCTTGCGGGCCGGCGCTGAAATCCCGGCCCAGCAGGAGAAAATCAGCCTGGAAGAAAATTACCTGGAGCAGTTGGAGCAAGATTTGGCCATGGCCGAGGATCGCCCGGAGATTGACGCCGTGGCCGAAGAGTTGGCCGGGGCCGGCTTCTACTCAGCGCAGCGGCGAGGCAAACGCCCCCTCAAAAGCCACAACCGCTACTTGCGGTTGACCGCCCCCGCCGGAGCTGCTGTGCTAGTGGGCAAAAACGCCCTGCAAAATGCCCACCTCACCTTTGACAAAGCCGCCCCCGATGACCTGTGGCTGCATGCGCGCGGCGTGCCGGGGGCGCACATCATTATGCCCACCGCCCAGGGTTTACCCAGCGAAGAGGATGTTTTTTGGGCGGCCGGGGTAGCCGCCTATTACTCTCGTGCTCGCCATGATACCAGCGTCGAGGTGGATGTCACCGTGAAAAAATACGTGCGGGCCATCAAGGGCGCTGCGCCGGGGCTGGTGACGTATCGGAATGAGTCTACGCTGCGGGTGGCCCCAGAAGCGCCGGATTTGGCAGAAGAATGATTAATCCGCCACAGCCTGCACATAAGGCTCGCGCAGCTTGACCGGCTCGGCCTTGCCGCGCAGGCGCAGGTTGAGCATCTCCACAAAGACCGAGAAGCCCATGGCAAAGTAGATATAACCTTTGGGGATGTGTTGGTGCAGCCCTTCTACTACTAACGAGAAGCCAATCAGAAGCAGAAAACTTAAGGCCAGCATCTTAACCGTGGGATGGTGCTCCACAAAGTTGCTGACCGGCCCGGCCGACCACATCATGACCCCTACCGCAATCACCACCGCGGCAACCATTACCGGCAGTTCATTCACCATGCCTACGGCAGTGATAACCGAGTCCAGGGAAAAAACAATATCCAACAAAAGAATTTGGATGATGACGCTGGTAAAGGCGGCCTTTACTTTAGCCGAGGCGTGCCCTTCTTCCCCTTCTAACTTATGGTGAATCTCATAGGTGCTTTTAGCCAGCAGGAAGAGTCCCCCCAGCAACAGAATCAGATCCCGGCCCGAAATCTCAAAGCCCAACACGGTCAAAAACGGCTCGGTCAGGCCAATGATCCAGGAGAGGGAGAACAGCAGGGCAATCCGCACAAACATCGCCAGGCCCAAACCGACCTGCCGGGCTTTGCTCTGCTGCTCAACGGGTAACTTGCTGGCCAAAATAGAGATAAAAATGATGTTGTCAATACCCAGAACAACCTCCAGGCTGGTCAACGTCAGCAACGCAATCCAAATTTCGGGGTTGGTTAGCCAATCCAGCATCGTGCCTCCTATGAATTGTTTGATTGGGTTAATGAGAGGGTGAACCGGAGTTATGGTAAAGGAAAATCGGTCTCTTGTCAAGGAGGAAAACTGAGGTTGCAATTGTTATCAGGAAGTAAAATCTTTCCGACAGAAATAAGGTGATTTATACTTTTCTGTAAAATTACAAGTAAATTGGCGACCCGGTAGCGCAGCGCGTCATCTTTTGAAGCGCAAGCTACGGGGATATTTGCCAACTGAAGCAACGCTGAGTGATTATGAGCATATCATTCAGACTGTTTTAGAAAATACGCAAGCCAAAGTTTATATCTATCGTCATAATGACATTCCTTATGTAGCGGTTTTGGCCGTTCTTCAAGGTCATCATTGGTTCGTAATGTTTGCATTGGATGGTTTAATGGAAAGCGCTTACGTGGTCGAAAATCCAGATACTTATCTAGCGAAACCCGTTTTTGAATTGGTTGGGTCATTAAATGAGGTGCTGGCATGACAGATTATGCTAAATTAATTGATGCCTACGAGGTAGATGTCCGTTTCCCCGATGTGAGCGGCATGGAACACCTGGATATGCTTCTCACTCGTAGTGAGATTGCTAAAGGCGTGTCTCACCTCACCGTTGAGCAGTATACGCGCTTGGTTGAGGCGGATAAAATTCTCCTCCAGCAAGCACGGCGTTTTTACCAGGCTATTCAAAAGATTGCAGATTTAGAGACATGGCGCCGCGCTGAGAATGTGCCGACTACCCACTGGTGGTGGTATCTGGATGTATTGGCCGAACTTCCTGAAATTCCAATGGGAGAAATAACCTCCGCAGCAGTCATCGCCTGATTGGCTTTAGCCCCGGTCATGCTGCTTCTACCTGAGAGAAATCAAACTCGATTGATTTATCTTGACTAAAAAAGCTGACCAATACCCTGACCTTGGCTCGCTCCGGGTCAAACTCCTCAACCGTACCGATAAAATCTTCAAAAGGCCCTTCCACAACCCGAACTTTTTGTCCAACCTTGAAGCTGGCTTTTATTACCTGCCCATTTGGTTCAGACTTAGAACGTGTTTCTTAAATGGCTTTGGGACATTTTTAGGCGCAGAAACCGGGTTTTTAAGCCTTAAAATGGCTGTCTCTTTGCCCAAAGTATGGTCGAATAGTTCTCAAAAACCCGGTTTCTTTTTTAAGAAACACGCTCTTAATCTCACCCGTGAACAGGAAGAATAGTTGACCATCCGGCGACTGTACCACCGCGCCGACTCGCCGCCCCTTCTTATCTTTATGTTCGGTCACAAATTTGATCCCTCGTCGCCGCATCCGTTTGAGGCGATCTGGCATATCAGGGGCAAAATAGGTGATAACCGGTTGGGTGAGCTTGGCGGTTTGGTGCAAACCGAGCCGGATCAAGCCGTCTGAAATCGTCGCCCAGGGGTAGGGCTGGTCGCCTGTAGCTACGCACTCAAAACCCGGTTTTTCCCAATAGGCTACTGCTGCATTTACATCTTCGGTGTTGAGGCTTAGTTCGTTGGATGTTTCATATTTTGAGAAGAAAACTCTACCCTTTGGGGTCGTTTCTACATCACTCGATATGTCGGCCAGAAGCACTCGTTGCCCTTCAGGCGACTCGAATTCTGCGCTTATGAATTTCACTCTATAGAGCAACTCGCTGTTCTGCAGGCCCTGGATGCGTTCAAGTTTTTGAATGTTGTCGAGGTTAACCCCAAGTTTGGCTAAGTGGGCCGTTCGTTCTGATAAGATACCCAGGCCAAAGTAGCTGAGCGTTGGCGAGGAAAAATCCTGTTGATGCAAACCAAAATAAAGCCGACCATCCGAAACGACGGCCCATGGATAAGGTTTCTCGCCGCTATCCACTTTTTCG
>CAZDMM010000480.1:516-1839 GCA_964505845.1 uncultured Caldilineaceae bacterium | reverse complement strand
GTTAAATCAGTCACCGCCAGGCTGATCTCTATATTGTTACCAAGTTTGTAAAACTTAAACCACAATGCCGTTGCGTTAATCTGGCTCTCGCCCAAATCAGTCTTGGCTTCGTTTTGGGGTTTGATTGCTTGTTGCTGACCCATTGTTAGCCCCGATTGAATCTGGGCCATAATATCTTCAAACAAACGGATACGCTCCGGCCGGCTGAGAATAATGTTTTCCTGGGCCAAAATCTGCTCAAACTTGGCCTGGATAACTTGCCGCACTTCATCGGGTTGCGGGACATCTGTGCTGAGGTCCAGTTCCGCCGCTAACTTAGCTTGAATCCGTTCTTTCAATTCTTTAAAAGCGTCCTGGAGAGAGGAACGTGTTGCTATAACCTGCTGCTTGTATAGTATGGCCGATTGATACACCTGGCGGATGCTGGTCATCAACTCGTCACGGGAAAAGGGTTTGATCAGAAACTCTCTGGCTCCAGCAGCCATTGCGCGTCGCAGAAAATCGGCTTCGCCGTGTACGGACATCATAATAATTTGCGCCGCTGGAACCTGCTGAGAGATTATTGCGGTAGCTGTAATGCCGTCAATCCCAGGCAGGATTATATCCATCAGCACAACGTCAGGCCGTAGCTCCACTGCCATTTGAACCGCTTCTTCGCCGGTTATGGTGGAACCTAGCACCTCAATATCGTGCTCAAGAAAAAGCAGCTTGCGCAAATTTTCGCGGCTCTCAGCCAGATCATCTACAATTAAAACTCGAATTTTTCCTTCAAGTTTAGGTTTTAGCAGGCGTGGCGCTCCCCGGTAAATATAATCCTCAAGCGCCTGGCTCATCGGCGACTTATAAAAGGTTTCCGGTTCAATAGAACGGTCTTGCTCTGGGGACTCCTCAAAGAGGCTCTCGTCGGCTTCTTCCTCCAACCGGTACCGTTCGGGCTGCTCTTTGGGGGCAATTTCCAAAATCAACACGCTAAGGCGGTCATCCCTGATGGCATAGGTAATCCGCCACTCACTCACCGGCAGCCGATATAAATTGTCATAGCCGGTTAGCTGATGACTTTCCGGTGGACGGGGATTCTCCGCCAGGGCTAAAAGAAGCTGGTCAACTCGGTGGAGGAGAATTTTGGGGAGCCGGTAGAGAGCTTTTTCCGCTTGCCTGGTTAGCATCACTGTCCAAACTGGCCCAGCCTCACTCATCGAGCAGTCCCTTGCTGGCTAAATCCGCCCGAATCTCGGCGTAAGAGCGTCCACTTTTTTCCGCAGCTTGATGGGCCGCCGCCACGCGCCGCGCGTGGCCCATGAGGCGCGGCAACGCGCCGAGCGC
>CAZDMM010000480.1:0-506 GCA_964505845.1 uncultured Caldilineaceae bacterium | reverse complement strand
ATCATCCAACGCTCCTTCCAGGGCCAGGTAATCTTCATAGGGGATCAAAACGGCAATGGGTTTGCCATTCCGCTCGATAACCATATCAGTTTTATTGGTGTAAACGGCATCCAGTAAATCACGAAACTTTTGCCGTGCTTCTCGGCTGCCAATCATCGTTACAGGCATAATTCTCTCCCTAGATTGTGTTAATTATGTATAAAGTGTACACAATTGTGTTACTGGTGTCAAAAATTCGATCCTCTCTTCTTGGGATTTCTCAGCCTTCGGCTTCGAAATGACATGCGAAATTATTTTTGTAACTTTATCGGCTTGACATTATACTTTCAGCCATACTCTGATGCTGAAGGGGAAAACATGGCAGTAGACTTTTTTATACCCAAATTGGGTGACAACGTAGATAAAGTGACCATTGTCAATTGGCTGGTTGAAGATGGCGCGCAGGTGCAGGCAGGCGACGAGATTTTGGAAGTGGAAACGGATAAGGCGGTGGTGCCCGTGCCGGC
>CAZDMM010000479.1:0-6090 GCA_964505845.1 uncultured Caldilineaceae bacterium | reverse complement strand
CTTTGTTCAAATAAGCTCCATTGGTAGTCCGATAAGTGCCTGTCACCTTAATCCCAATAATGTTTAGTAACTATATTCGTAACGCTTGAGAGACGCCCTGCCGGTAGACTATAGCTAAATTCAAATGGGGTCTGGCAGTCGCCAGATGTGCCAGGCTCTCAGTCACAAGCAGAAAGAGGTAACGATGAGCGAGATAACATCCAATTTGGGCGGGTCTCAAACTATCCGGGCTGGCTTGCCCGGCCGGGAGCAGCATAAAACGGCGCAGAAGCTGGTGCTGCTCAATTTAGCCAGCCGGTGGAAACGCCTGGCGGCAGCTTTTATTGACTGCTTCTTTGCCGTGATCGTAATGGTTCCTCTGTTATTAATCGCCGGAGTGTTCCCCCAGGCGGCTAACGGCCAGCAGGTTACACTGGGCCAGCAGATCGTTATTATTATGATTGGCTGGGCGGTATTTTTGATCATGAATGGGTATTTGCTAAATACCAAAGGGCAAACCCTGGGGAAAGCGGCGGTTAACATTAAAATGGTTGATGCCGAAGGCAATGTGCCGTCGTTTGGAAAGCTGCTGGGGCTGCGCTACCTTTTGCCGGCGCTGGTGGCCTACATCCCGCTGGTGGGCGGCTTGCTTGCCATTGCCGATGCGCTTTTTATTTTTAGCCAGGATAAACGCTGCCTGCACGACCAGTTAGCCGGCACCTGGGTTGTCAACGAATTGTAAGCGCTGGCCGCCTATGGGCAGCAGCTTGGGTGACAATCAGAGGCAAGCCATGTGGAAGCAAAAGGTTCAATTTAAGCAGGGTTTCAAGGTTTGGTTGGTGAGTTTTGCCGGCTGGTTTGTGATGATTCCCTGGATTTATTTTTTGGTTTGGCGCTTATGGGAAGGGCCGGCGGCCTTGATTCTGTTTGTCGTCCTGGCCCTGGCGATGCCGGCTTTCCCGGTAGGCGTCTTGAGTCTGGCTCTTTATCTGGTCATCATCCGGTACAAATTTCCGGCCAGCCCCTGGGCAGCCGGGGGAATCGTGGCGGCCTCTCTCATCAATTTGCTGGCCTCGTACTACTGCCCGCCGGTGGTAACGGCGGTGGTGGTAGGGCTGGGCTTATACACCCCCGAAATCCCCAGAAACCTGGCTGACCCTAACGGTGGGTTGGCCGGATATATTGGTTGGCCTTTTTTTCTATAGAGAAGGGGCCGGGCTTGAAGATGCTTGGCTCACACCAGCTTATGATCTATGGCCAGGCGCACCGCCGCCGTGCGCGAGTTTACGCCAAGCTTGCTGTAGATGGAGGCTAAATGGGCGTTAACCGTGCGCACGCTGACGACCAGTTTTTCGGCTGCCTGGGCGTCGCTTAAGCCTTGCGCCACCAGGTGCAGCACTTCCCGTTCGCGGGGAGTCAGCCCAAAGGCAAACGTAACCACCGGCGCGGCGGCGACGGCCGGCGGCTGCGCCAGCAGGGTTACCGCCTGCTCCAGGCTTAGCAGCCGGCCGGCGGCCCATGCGGCCGCAAAGGTAGACTCGTCAAGCTGGCTGCGAGCCAGGGCGACATCCACCTGCCGCCACTCTTGAAAAGCCGGCGGCACGGGCACGCTGAGGCTTTGGCGCAGGCGCTCGGCCAGACCAAAGAGCCGCACGGCCAACTCCGGCTGTTTTTGGGCGGCTGCTACCCCGGCCAGCAGCTCTAAACAGATGGGGATGCCCCACTGCTGGCCGATTTCTATCACCAAAGCCAACGCCTCTTGGGCATAGACGCGGGCGGCAAGGGGATCGCCCCGGCGTAAGGCTACGCGCCCCAGGCCGTAGAGCGCCCTCACCAGGCTGCGTTTATCGCCCAGCTCTCTCAGAAGGGCCAGGGCCTCTTGAAAGCAGGCGGCGGCCGTGCTGTCATCGTTTTGACTGAGGGCCACAAAGCCCAGACCGTACACTGAGAAGGCGATCCCCCATTGGTTTTCCGGCTCCCGGAAGAGGGCCAGGGCTTCGTCAAAAGTGGGGCCGGCGGCGGCGTAGTCGCCCTGGTACCAAAACACGTTGGCCAGGTAGCTCAGAGCGTAAGCCAGGCCCATCGAATCGCCCAAAGCCCGGTAAAGGGCGACGCTTTCGCTGGTGAGAGGCTGCGCCTGGGCGTAGTCGCCCTGCCACATGGCAATGTTGCCCAGCGCCAGCAGCGCCGAGGCTACCCCGGCCTGATCTCCCCCCTGCCGGGCCAACTCCAGCCCCTGCCGGCCCAATGCTTCGGCCCGCCGGTAATGGCTCTGATGGCTAGCCAGGACGGCGGCCCCAATCAAGGCTTTTTGCCGGGTAGGAGACGCAGTTTGGCCGGCGGCCAGGGCCTTTTCCAGCCAGTCTAACCCTTCGCCCAGGTAGCCTCGCGCAAACCAAAAGCGCCACAAGGCCCCGCTCAGGCGCACGGCGGTTTCGGCGGCGCTGCTTTGCAGCAGCCACTCCAGGGCCGCCCGCAGATTGTTATGTTCCCGTTCCAGGCGATCCAGCCATAGTTTTTGGGCTGCCCCGGTTAAGTGCGGTTCGGCTGCTTCGGCCAGGGCCAGCAAATGGTAGGCATGGGCCTGCCGGATGGTTTCGGTCTCGCCGGTGTGGGCCAACTGCTCCAGGGCGTACTCGCGCATGGTTTCCAGCATCAGCAGGCGCGGCTCGCCGTCGGGCTGCTCCACCTGGGACAACAGGTTCTTGTCAACCAGGGAGGCCACCCGGCTGAAGATGTCTACCGGCAAGTCGCCGGCCACGTTGCCCACCACCTCCGCCCCTTCCAGGGTGCAGCCGCCTACAAAAACACCCAGCCGCCGGAAGAGACGCTGCTCACCCACTTCAAGCAGATCATAGCTCCAGGCCAGGGTGTTGCGCAGGGTTTGCTGCCGGGCCGGGGCATCTTGCGGGCCGCCGGTGAGCCACTGCAAGCGGCGTTCCAGCCGGACCAGCATGGCAGTGGGCGGCAATAATTTGATCCGGGCCGCCGCCAACTCGATGGACAGGGGCAGCCCTTCCAGGCGGGTGCAAATTTCGGCCACGGCGGTAGTGTTGGCTGCCGAGAGGTGGAAATCCGCTTTGATGGCCTGCGCCCGCTGTAAAAAGAGCGCGACGGCCGGGATACGCCCCAATACCTCCGGCTCCGGCAGGTGGCGCAGGTCGGGCAGCGCCAGGGGCGTGACCGCAAACTCGTACTCGCCCCGCAGGTGTAAGGGCATGCGGCTGGTGGTGAGAATTTTGAGCCGGGGGCAGGCGGCCAAAAGATCGGCCAAAGGTGAGGCGGCAGCCACAACCTGCTCAAAATTATCAAGTAAGAGCAACATCTGCCGCTCCCGCAAAAAGAGCTGCAACTGCTGCGCCACAAGCTGTTCACCGCTCTGGTGCAGTTGCAGCACCTGGGCAATGGCCGGCAGCACCAGGTTTGAGTTGCTCAGGGGGGCCAGCGATACAAAGGCCACGCCGTCGGCAAAGCTGCCGGCCAGGTCGGCCCCAATCTGCAAGCTCAGGCGGGTTTTGCCGACTCCGCCGGGGCCGGTTAAGGTGAGCAGGCGCACCTCAGGCCGGTGCAGCAGTTCCAGGATGGCGCGGCGTTCCGATTCCCGGCCAATTAGCGGGGTAGGCGGCATGGGGAGCGAATAAAGCATGTCCCCATTGTACTACGAGGTGGGGGTGGGGTTCAAGTTCTGGCGCCGGGTTGTAAGGAACTTATCTTTGTCTAAATATATTGTGACATTTATCACTAGACTTGGTTGTTCTACTTGCGGTATACTGGTTGAGAGGGGATTCTGGCTGTATTTTGGCCGGAGTCCGGTTTTGTCAAAATTGAAAGGTTACAAAGTGACGCGGCATGATCCCATTTAGCTTTTGTTCACTTTGACCGATAGCCTAAGCTTCATTAATATAGTAATTTCAAATTCCACTGGCCGGACCGATCCGGCCACGATGAACCTGCTCCAACCCCCCTCAAGCAATAACCTCAGGCTTCGGCCTAAATCCAAGTTGATCCTTTCCCGCCACTGCCAGAACCCTTGACCTTAACTAAATGGGTTCAATCTGCGCCACCCCAGGCACATTTGTTTTGCCAAAGGAGGCAGCTATGGATTGGAAAACTATCACAAAATCGTTTAACGGCTGGACCGTTAAGCCAAATCTGCTGGATTACGAGCAAACGCGGGCCACCTTTAGCTGGGAGGCCATCCGGCAAGAGTTGGAAGGTTTGCCGGGCGGCCGGGGCTTGAACATTGCCCACGAAGCGGTAGACCGGCACGCCAATGGCCCATTGTGGCAGCGGTTAGCTCTGCGCTGGCTGGGCCGGGATGGGACGGTGCGCGATTTTAGCTACGGCGACTTGAAAGAGCAAAGCAACCGTTTTGCCAACGTGCTGCGGCGGCTGGGGGTCGGCAAAGGAGAGCGTGTGTTTGTGCTGGCCGGGCGCATCCCCGAACTGTACCTGGCCGCCCTGGGCGTGCTGAAAAACACCAGTGTTTTCTGCCCGCTCTTTTCGGCCTTTGGCCCGGAGCCGATTTACCAACGCCTGCACCTGGGCAACGCCAGGGTTTTGGTGACCACCCAACGGCAGTACAAACAAAAAATTGTCGGCCTGCGGCGGCGCCTGCCCCAACTGAGCTATGTGCTGCTGACCGACATTGAGGAGGATATCAGCGATACCCTCTTGTCGCTGCCTCGCTTAATGGCTGAAGCCTCTCCCGATTTTACCATTCCCCCGACCAACCCGGAGGACATGGCGGTTTTGCACTTTACCAGCGGCACCACCGGCCTGCCCAAAGGGGCGATCCACGTCCATCAAGCTATTTTGACCCATTATATGACCGGTAAATATGTGCTGGACCTGCACCCCGGCGAGGTTTTTTGGTGTACCGCCGACCCCGGCTGGGTGACGGGTATCTCCTACGGCATGATTGCCCCCCTGGCTCACCGGGTAATCAATATCATTGATGAGGCCGATTTTGACGCCGAGCGTTGGTGTCACATCCTGCAAGATCAAAAAGTGAATATCTGGTACACCGCCCCGACGGCCATCCGCCGCTTGATGCGCCTGGACATCCAGCCCCGCCAGCAGTACGAGCTGGCCCCGCTGCGCCTGATCCACAGTGTGGGCGAGCCGCTCAACCCCGAAGCGGTGGCCTGGGGGCTGAAAGCGCTGGGCCTGCCCATCCATGATAACTGGTGGCAGACCGAGACCGGCGGCATTATGATTGCCAACTATGCGGCCATGGAAATTCGGCCTGGCTCGATGGGCCGCCCGCTGCCCGGCATTGAGGCGGCGATTGTGCGGCGGGTGGGCGAGCACGAGGTGGAGATCATCACCGAGCCGTGCGTGGAGGGCGATCTGGCCCTCAAACCCGGCTGGCCCTCCATGTTCCGGGGCTATCTACACGATGAGGAACGCTATCGCAAAGCCTTTCGGAGCGGTTGGTACATCACCGGCGACCTGGCCCGGCGCGACGCCGACGGCTACTTCTGGTTCATCGGCCGGGCCGACGACATTATCAAGACGGCCGGCCACATGGTCGGCCCGTTTGAGGTGGAGAGCGCCCTGCTGGAGCATCCCGCCGTAGCCGAGGCCGGGGTTATCGGCAAACCCGACCCGATCATTGGCGAGCTGGTCAAAGCCTTTGTCTCGCTCAAGCCCGGTTTTGAACCGAGCGAGGAGCTGCAGTTGGACATCATCGGCTTTGCCCGCACCCGCTTGGGTTCGGCGGTCGCGCCCAAAGAGATCGAGTTCAACCAAAACCTGCCCAAAACCCGCAGCGGCAAGATCATGCGCCGCCTGCTCAAAGCGCGGGAGTTGGGCCTGCCGGAGGGTGATGTTTCGACGCTGGAGGGGAGTGAGTGAGGGGAGAGATTGGAGATTTTCTCGTTCCCAAACTCAGTTTCTCTTTCTCGTTCCCAAACTCAGTTTGGGAACGAGAAAACGAGAAAAAAACAAACGAGAAATAAGAAAAAAAGGCATGTCATTTTTTGGCCTGACCAGGTGTGCCTCTCAACAAACAATGGAGGTATATGAGCGATGAAAAAACCAATAAGCAAACAAATTCATAAAGAAAAGCCGGTAACCCCGCAGGAACTTGAGGGATTCAAAGAGGTG
>CAZDMM010000478.1:3931-6096 GCA_964505845.1 uncultured Caldilineaceae bacterium | reverse complement strand
CCGGTTTCTTTTTTAAGAAACACGCTCTAAGTTAAAGCTTTCAAACCGTCTCGGTCCAAAATCTCGATGCGATGCCGGTCAATGGTGATGAGGCCCGTCTCTTGAAGTTCCCGAAAAGAACGGGCCACCATCTCTCGCACCGTACCAAGATGAGCGGCAATTTCATCCTGAGTCCAGGTTTGGCGGCTCAGTTCGCTGCCTTCCTCACTTTGTTGGAGTAAAAACGCCGCCAGGCGTCCTGTCACCGAGAGAAACGACAGGTTATACACCCGCTGTACCAATTGGCGGCAGCGCATAGCCAGGTTTTTGATGATCATCTCGTTTAAAGCAGGGT
Organism: uncultured Caldilineaceae bacterium; assembly: GCA_964505845.1. Lineage (GTDB taxonomy): Bacteria > Chloroflexota > Anaerolineae > 4572-78 > J111 > DSQQ01. Next base: position 5,762 of record CAZDMM010000478.1, on the reverse strand, counting down.
ATTGGCGGCGCAACCGGGTCAGAGATTCGGCAGAGATAATCCAGACGGTGGAGTTTTCCAGGGCGGCAAAATTGGCCGGGTTGGGGCCGCCGTCTACCACCGGCACCTCGTTGCAAGAGTCGCCGGGGCGCAGGCTGGCCAGCACGTGTTCGCGTCCACCCTCGGAGAGACGGTAAACTTTGCACAGCCCCTCAACCACCAGGTGCAGCCCGGCGTCGGATTCGCCTTCTAAAAAGATAATTTGCCCCGCCTGGTAATGGCGTGTTATCACTTCGTGGCCCACTGCTTCCAGGGCAGCATCGTCCAAAGCCTTAAAATAAGGCACGGCCTTGAGCAAAGATTTAGCATTGTCATCAACCCGAACCGGCATAATATCCCCCTGCAAATGGCTGCCGTGATTATCCCCCCACACAAAATCTGTGTCAAACTCCATCGTGGAATCATAACTCTTCAGGCGGCCGGCGCTTTTCTCCTCTGGCAAGTTGCTTGCTCAAGCGAAGGCAACCTTTAGCGCGGCATCAACTAAATGCCTATGTGACAAAAGTCACATATTTCCCCGGAAAGGACTGATATAGTGAGAGCAACCGGGTGGAAAATGATCTCTGATTTTGTACCTAAAATCAATACTGCTAAATGCACCGGCTGCGATTTATGCGTGCGGCATTGTCCTAACATGGTATTGGCCCTGGTAAATAACGTTGCCACAGTTCGCAATCCCGAAGCATGTCATTATACAGGTACATGCCAGGAAGTCTGCCCCACCGGGGCTATTAGTTTACCTTATCAAATTGTCTTCACAGTTGGGGAGAGGGAGGAAAAATTATAGCTACAAGAAATTTCAGCCTAATTCAATCTCAAGACCTTAAATTTTTCTAAAAAAGGAAACAGGACAATGAAACGAAGCATCTTTATACTCAGTATCGTAACCCTGCTCCTGGTGGTGGCGTGTTCGTTGGTTCCGCAGCAGCCGGCAGCGCCAGCAGCGCCCACGCAAGGGAGTCAAGCCAGCAGTGGTGGCGCTGAGGCCGCTCCGGCCGGCAACGGCCTCAGCGCCGACGCCGCCGCCATTGCCCAGGCGCGGGGCCTCAGCCCGGCGGATGTGTCGGCGGCGTTGAAAACCTACATGCCTTCCGGCAAACACGATGACTATGTTATCTTTGCCTCCAGTGGGCACGCCGGGCAAATTTTTGTGATTGGCGTCCCCAGCATGCGCTTGTTGAAGACGATTGCGGTCTTCACCCCGGAACCCTGGCAAGGCTATGGTTATGGCGTTGGTAATAACATCTTGGCCGAGGGCGATTATAACGGCAAAGAAATTCGTTGGGCCGACACCCATCACCCCGCCTTGAGTGAAACCAATGGCGATTACGATGGCCAATTCCTCTTCATCAATGATAAGGCCAATGCTCGTCTGGCGGTGGTTGATCTGCGCGATTTTGAAACCAAGCAGATTATTAAAAACCCGGCCTCGATGATTGATCACGGCGGCACCTTTGTCACCCCCAATACCGAATGGGTGGTAGAAGGCGGCCAGTATGCGGTTCCTTTAGGCGGAGCATATGCCCCAATTTCTGAATACAAAGACAAATATCGTGGTCACGTCACTTTTTGGAAGTTTGAGCGTGAAAAAGGCCGGGTTGACGTAGCCCAATCCTTTGCCATTGAACTGCCGCCTTATTGGCAAGATTTGTGCGACTCTGGTAAGCTGATCAGCGAGGGATGGGCTTTCTGCAACTCCATCAACACCGAACAGGCCACCGGCGGCGTGGAAGAAGGCAATCCACCCTTTGAAGCCGGCGTGTCTCAGAACGACACCGACTATTTGCACATC
>CAZDMM010000478.1:0-3921 GCA_964505845.1 uncultured Caldilineaceae bacterium | reverse complement strand
AGAAAGCCGAAGAAGTAGCTAAATCGGATAAAATGGTCGAGGTGAACGGCTTTAAAGTGATGCCCTTGCAGGTTGCCATTGATGAAGGCGTGCTCTACTTTGCGCCGGAACCCAAAAGCCCGCACGGGGTGGATGTAACTCCCGATGGTAAATTTATGGTGGTAGCCGGCAAACTTGACCCTCATGTTACCGTCTACAGTTTTGAGAAATTGATGAAGGCTATCGAAGCCAAAAAGTGGGACAAAGACGAATATGGCGTGCCGGTGCTGCCCCTGGATGACATCAAAGAGGCGCAGGTTGAATTGGGCTTGGGGCCGTTGCATACCCAGTTTGACGACAAAGGTTATGCCTACACCAGCCTCTTTTTAGACAGCGCGGTGGCTCGCTGGACGTTGGGTGGCGATTTTGCCGACAAACACCCGGAAGCGCCGTGGACCCTGGTCACCAAAACCCCAGTGCAGTATAACATCGGCCACCTGGTCACAGCCGAAGGCGATACGGTTAGCCCCGACGGCGGCTACCTGGTAGCCATGAACAAATGGGCCATTGACCGCTTCCAAAATGTGGGGCCGCTGGTGCCGCAAAACTTTCAACTAATTGACATCAGTAAAACAGGGACCGATATGCCGGTCATTTATGATATGCCTATCGGCAGCGGCGAACCGCACTATGCCCAGATGATTAAGGCCGATAAACTCAAACCCTGGGAAGTGTATCCCGAAGTCGGCTGGAGCCCGGAGACTCAATCGGTTTCCCCCAACGCGGTGAAGCCGGGTGAGGAAAAAGTGGTGCGTGATGGTAAAAATGTGGAAGTCTTTATGACGGTGGTGCGCTCTCACTACACGCCGGAGCATGTCGAAGTTAACCAGGGCGACCATGTCATTTGGCACTTGACCAATGTGGAACGCGCCTATGATGCCACGCATGGCTTTGCCCTCTCCGGTTACAACATCAACCTCAGCCTTGAGCCGGGCGAAGCTCAAACCATCGAGTTTGACGCCGACCAATCGGGCGTCTTCGGCTTCTACTGTACGGAGTTCTGTTCTGCCCTCCACCTGGAGATGACCGGCTACTTTACGGTCAAACCCAGCGGCGAGCAAGCAAGCACAAAGTAAACTAACAATACGTGCTGCGTGTTGCGTGATTCCTTTAACGGAATACGCAACACGCAGCACACAATCGCAAATGGTAAATCCACTCGTCAAAGCTTTGCCAAGCGAGCAAAATCGTAAATCGTAAATATAAAATCGTAAATGGTCTTCTTATGATGGCTACAGAAAAAATCCAACAAATTATCGGTCCCCGCACCCCGGCAGAAGAGTTAACCGCTCACCGCATGCGCTACCTCTGGCCTCCCCTGTGCATGTGGGGAGCAGCACTGTTGATGGTTGCCTCGATCTTTTTTCCCTATTGGAGCATGGTGCTGCATGCGCCACAATACCCCGGGGGATTGGTTGTTAATGCTTACCTCAGCCGTCTGGAAGGGGATGTGCATGAAATTGATGGCTTGAATCACTACATCGGCATGCGCCCTCTCAATGATGCGGCTCCGTTAGAAAAATCCATCTCCGTCTTTGGCCTGATTGCCCTGGCCTTGGTAGTGGCGGCCACTATTTACATTCATTCTCCCTGGGCGGCCGTGCTCAGCCTGCCTGCCATTCTATTTCCGGCAGTGTTTCTGGCCGACTTGTTTTTCTGGCTCAATAACTTTGGGCAAAATCTCGACCCGCACGCTGCCCTGTCCAATTCGATTAAACCCTTTACGCCTACTATTCTGGGCGAGGGTATCATCGGCCAATTCAAAACCGTTGCCTATGCCGATATTGGCCTGCTGATGGCGACCGCCGCCTCCATTTTGATTTTGGTGGGGCTTTATTTGCAGCGTCGGGCCTATAAGCCGTTAGTTGAAAAGAAGTAATTGGTAAATAGTAATTGTAAATCTTGGTATTGATTGACAGGATAGCATTGTGAAACGTAAATTAGCCACTTTGTTCACTTTAATGATTGTCAATTTCATACTAGGCAACGTTGTCCTTGCCTCCTATTCCTCTCACCTGTCTAATTACCAATTACCATTTACCAATCTCTCTTCCGCCTTCATCCTTCCGCCTTCATCCTTTAACTTGCAGGCTGCTATTGACGCTGCCCGCCCCGGCGACATCGTTACCATACCTGCCGGGCTGTACCAGGGTAACTTTATCATCAACAAATCTCTCACCCTCGAAGGTATTGACTGGCCCATTCTCGATAGTAACAACCAGGGCACGGTCATCAAAATCAATGCTCCCGACGTCACCATTCGAGGGTTGGTTATCCGCAATACCGGCGCCCGGCTGGATAAAGAAGACGCCGGTATCTTTGCCTACGGGTCGCCCCGGTTGACGGTAGAAAACAACCGCCTGGAAAACACCCTCTTTGGGATCGAGGTTAAAGACTCACCCGACAGCCGGGTGATTAACAACACCATCGGCGCCAAAACGGATTTAGATGTGGCTGCTCGCGGCGACAGCCTGCTTGTCTGGTATAGCCAGAACATCCAGGTCATCGGCAACCGGGTGACGCACGGGCGCGATGTGGTTTTATGGTATAACAACGGCGCTCTCATCCGGGATAACATCGTCACCCACAATCGCTACGGCCTTCACTTTATGTACTGTGATGACAATGTCGTAGAACATAACCGGCTGGAAGGCAACTCGGTGGGCGCGTACCTGATGACCAGCCGCCGTTTGACCGTGCGTAACAACATTTTTGCCAACAATCGCGGCCCCAGCGGCTACGGTTTGGGGCTCAAAGATATGGATGGCGTAGAAGCCACCGACAATCTTTTCAGCGGCAACCGGGTTGGGATCTATTTTGACAACTCTCCCAGCGCTCTGGATATTAGCCAGCATTTTCACCATAACGCCTTTACTTACAATGATATTGGCCTGCTCTTTTTGCCCTCGGTTAAGCGCAACTACTTTAGCCAAAATAGTTTTGTTGAGAATGGGGAACAGGTGGCGCTGGCCGGAACCGGCAATTTTACGGGCAATGGCTTTACGGTGGAAGGTCAAGGCAACTTTTGGAGCGATTACACCGGCTATGACGCCGACGGCGACGGTTTGGGCGACTTGCCCTACGTGTCAAAAAGCCTGTTTGAAAACATGATGGACAAGAACCCGGTGCTGCGCCTGTTTCAACTCAGCCCAGCCCAACAAGCTATTGAACTGGCTGCCCGCGCCTTCCCTATTTTTCAACCACAGCCCAAATTTAGCGACGAAGCGCCGCTGTTAGCGCCGCTGATGCCCAATGTTTCCATACCGGCGCCCGGCTCCGCCGCTCCCATGTGGCTGATAACGCTGGCCTTGCTCATCTTAGCCGGAAGCGTTATCACGGCTGCCCGGGTGTTACAGGTTGTGTCTTCCGTACACGCACCACGCACCATGCAATTTACTGCATCCGTATCAGGGGGTCTACTAATGATTAGCGTCAAAAATCTTACCAAAAAATACGGCCACTTTACTGCTGTTGATAACCTGTCCTTTGAAATCGCCGCCGGTGAAGCCATTGCGCTGTGGGGACCAAACGGAGCCGGCAAAACCACCATTATTCGCAGTTTGCTGGGCTTGCTCTCAGCCAGCGGCGAGTTGCGGGTCAACGGCTTTGAGGTGCAAAAACAGGGCAAAAAAGCCAGAGCCGCTATCGGCTATGTGCCGCAGGAGTTAGCCTTTTATGATGATCTCTCCACTCGCGATACCCTGCTCTTCTACGCCCGGTTAAAGCATGTGGCCATGGCTCGCGTAGACCAGGTATTGGCCGAAGTGGGGCTTTCGGCGCACGGGGCCAAGCCGGTGGCTGCGCTTTCGGGCGGTATGAAGCAGCGCCTGGCCCTGGCCAGCGCCCTCCTGGCCGATCCGCCGGTGTTGGTGCTGGATGAAC
>CAZDMM010000477.1:0-6106 GCA_964505845.1 uncultured Caldilineaceae bacterium | reverse complement strand
ACTGCTGTACATGCTGGGCCTGGAGCCGGACATGTTCACCGTCATGTTTGCCATCAGCCGCATTGCCGGCTGGGCTGCCCACATTATGGACCAGTATGAGGATAACCGTCTCATCCGCCCCCGCGCCGAATATGTGGGGCCAAAGGGCCTCAAGTGGACGCCGCTGGAGGAGCGGTAAGCAGAAGGGCCGGTCAGTGACCGGCCCTTATTTTTTGGTCACCCTTTAGCCCATTGACTTCCATCCCCCAGTTCCCCTATAATTTGCCTATGGCTTAACCACTGTCCGACTCGTGTCTTAGCTGAGGAGGTAAGAATGGCTGCGTTCGTTGATACCCTGACCAGTTATGTCCCGGCCTTGATTGTTCGTCGCCTGATCGCTAACCCTGCCCCCATTTCCGAACGCTTTCCCGCCGCCGTTCTTTTTGCCGACATCTCCGGCTTCACCCCCTTGACGGAACGACTGGCGCAACAAGGCCCTCTCGGCTCAGAAATCCTGACCCGCGAATTGAACGCCTATTTCGGCCAACTGATTAACCTGATTACCGTTTACGGGGGCGATGTGGTCAAATTCGCCGGGGATGCTTTAACCGCCCTCTGGAAGGATGACAAAGATTCATCTTTCATCCTTCATCTTTTCGCCTTCCAAGCTGCCGCTTGCGCCCCGGCTGTCCAGGCTGCTCTGAAGGATTATCAAACGATTGGTGGTCCGAAACTGGCTTTACGTATAGGGTTGGGAGCAGGGGAGGTGGCGGCAGTTCATATCGGAGGCGTTTATGGACGGTGGGAATTTGTCATCACTGGCTCACCCCTAAAACAGGTCAGCCAGGCCGAGAGTTTAGCCCAGCCTGGCGAAGTTATTGTTTCACCGGAAGCTTAGGAACTCATCCATGCGTACTGCACCGGACAACCATTGGCCGCTGGTTATGCGCGTTTAACTGCTATCAGGGCGGGGGAACTAAAGAAACTTGAGGGAACTGAAAGAGACTTTACGTTCCCTTCAATTCCTCCCAATTTCTCTGAGCTTCCTTCGCCAGAGTTAGAAACCGCCCTGCGGGCTTACATCCCCGGCGCGATTTTGGCTCGCCTGGCCGCCGGACAGAGCGGCTGGCTGGCCGAACTGCGCCGGGTGACTATTCTGTTCATCAATCTACCTGATCTGACCTATACTACACCTCTTGAACAAAGCCAGGCAGCCATGCAAGCCCTACAAACTGCCCTGTACCGTTATGAGGGCAGCGTCAACAAAATCAATGTAGACGACAAAGGGGCTACCCTCGTCGCAGCTCTGGGTTTACCCCCTCTGACGCACGAAGATGACCCGATGCGGGGAGTACAAACAGCCCTGGGGATGCACACTGCCCTCCAAAAGTTGGGCTGGCGCTGCACCATTGGCATAACGACCGGGCGAGCCTTCTGCGGCTCAGTCGGCAACGCTACCCGCCGGGAGTACACGATGATGGGCGATAGAGTCAATCTGGCGGCGCGGTTGATGCAGGCCGCCGGAGCGACCACCGACCGCTGACCGCCGATAGAGAACAGGCAGCCCTCATCTTGTGCGACGAGGCCGCCTATCAAGCCGCCCGAAGCCAGATCGCCTTTGAACCCTTACCTCCCATCAAAGTCAAGGGTAAAGCCCAGTCTATCCCTATCTTCCGCCCGTTGACCGGATCATATACTTCAAAATCCAAAATCGAAAATCAAAAATCGAAAATCTCGATGGTGGGTCGAACGGCTGAACGCATGCTCCTGGCCGAGCACCTGCAAAAACTGCAACGGGGTCATAGCGGTGTAGTAATCATCGAAGGGGAAGCGGGGATTGGCAAATCACGGCTGGTCGCAGAGATCATAGCCCAGGCAGTGGGGGTTCGGACTGCGGTCGGCGCGGGTGATGCGATTGAAAAGCACACGCCCTACCACGCCTGGCAGCCGGTGTTTCGCCCGCTCTTCGGCCTGACCGACGCCACCGATACTCAAACTGCCTCCCAACAAATCCGGGCAATATTGGCCGAATTGGACCCGGCTTTAACCGAGCAACTACCTCTGTTGAACGCGATGCTGCCCTTTGATTTTCCCGACACCCCCTTCACCCAAACCCTGTCAGGTAAGGCGCGGGCCGAAATGACCCGTACCTTGTTGGGGCGAATACTGGCCGGGATAAAGAATTCTTCGCCCCTCCTTTTAGTATGGAAGACGCCCACTGGCTCGACTCGGCTTCGTGGGCTTTGCTGCATCACATCCATCGGGAAATTACCCCACTCTTGCTGGTCATTGCCACCCGGCCTTTCACCAGCGCCCAGGAGGCGGTTGATGGACCCATTGAATACCAGGAACTTTTGAATGATCCTCAGGCGCATCACTTAACCCTGAGCACTCTCCCGGCGGCCGATATTCTGGCCCTGGTCTGCCAGCGATTGGGCGTGGCCCAACTGCCGCCACCGGTGGCCGACCTGATCCGGCAGAAGGCCGAAGGCCATCCCTTCTTCAGCGAAGAACTGGCCTACGCCTTGCGCGATACAGGCTTGATCGAGATTGAAGCCGGGCAGTGCCGTCTGGCGCCGGGAGTCGGGGACCTGCGCCGCCTGGATTTTCCCGATACCCTGCAAGGGGTCATCACCAGCCGCATTGACCGCCTGACTCCGTCCCAACAGTTGGCGCTCAAAGTCGCCAGTGTCATTGGGCGGGTCTTTGCCTTTCGCCTGCTGCGGGATGTCCATCCCCTTGAAGCGGACAAGCCTTACCTACCGGATTACCTGGATGCCCTGGCCCGGCTCGACTTGACCCCTCTGGAAAGCCCCGAACCGGAATTGAGCTACATTTTCAAGCACATCATCACCCAGGAGGTGGCTTACAACCTGATGGCCTTTGCCCAGCGTCGACAACTTCACCAGGCCGTGGCGGAATGGTACGAGCACACCCACATCCACGATTTGTCTCCCTTCTTGCCTCTGCTGGCCTATCACTGGAGCCAGACGGGTATCACAAGCAAAGCCGTTGATTATTTACTCCAGGCCGGAGACCGCGCCCGCAGCTTGTACGCTCACCAGGAAGCGATTGATTTTTACCGGCAGGCGCTGACCATCTTGAAAGAGCAAGGCCAGAATGAAAAAGCGGCGCGGACGTTGATGAAACTCGGTCAGACCTATGCCGCAGCTTTTGATTTCTCACGCTCGCAGGAGGCTTACCAGGAAGGATTTAAGTTGTGGGGTCAGATCGGCGAGGTAGAACCAGAGAATATGCTCCCCCCAGCACCCCACGCCCTGCGCCTGTCCTTACATGAACCAACAGGGCTGGATCCAGCTTTGGATATGGATACGGAATCGTGGTTGGTCGGGAGTCAGCTCTTTAGAGGGCTAGTGGAATACAGTCCGGAGTTGGATATTATCCCGGCTGTCGCTCACAGTTGGGAGATTTCGGCCGATGGCCGCCGTTACGTCTTTCATTTGCGCGAGGATGTGACGTGGAGTGATGGTACTTCCGTAACTGCTGCTGACTTCCAGTTGGCCTGGCTGCGTGTGCTCGATCCGACTATTGGAGCACCCCTGGCCGAAATGCTCTTCGACATCAGAGGAGCCAGGGCCTTTTACCGGGGCGAAGTGACTGATTCGGCCCTGGTGGGCATCTATGTCCACAACACCCTTACTCTGGAAGTCAGTCTAGAAGAACCAACGGCCTACTTCCTGCATTTGCTCACTCATGGAACCTTTTCCCCTTTGCCTCAACACATCAAGGCATCCGGGGCGATTCCAGAGCCAGATCAGCCCCTCCTAACCAACGGTCCTTTCCTGTTGAATCGCTGGGAGCCGGGTCAGACCATGATTTTATCTCGTAACCCAACCTGGTACGGGCGCTTTAGGGGGAATGTCCAACAGGTCGAACTGTTTTTTAGCAGCGGGGAGTGGTCCCTCCGGTGGGCGAAATATCAGGCGAATGATCGTGACGTGTTTGCATTTGATTATAATGCCCCTCCCATCGAGACAGATTTCAAGAAAGAGCAGTATGCACAAGAGTATCGGACGGCTCCGCCCTCATCAACGCTGTACATTGGTTTTGATGTGCGCCGGCCCCGTTCGATGATCCTCGTGTGCGTCGCGCCTTCGCTTTAGGATTAAATCGGGAAGAACTGGCGGCAAGCGCGACGGCCTGGTATACAATTCCCGCTACCGGCGGGTTTGTGCCCCCTGGGCTGCCTGGCCATTCAGTCGGGATTGGGCTGCCTTACGATCCCAATCAGGCCAGACAACTTTTGGCCGAAGCTCTCTATCTCAAAGGTCGTAACCTTCCCTCGGTGGAGTGGCTGATCCCAGACTATGGGGATACGGCCAACTACCACTATATTCAAGCGCAGTGGCGGGAAAATCTGGGAGTGGAGCTTGCCTGGGAATTAGCAGAATGGCCCACCACCTTTCTTGAGCGGCTGGACACGAATCCACCCCACCTATTTTACCTAGCTTGGTCGGCTGATTATCCTGACCCCGACAACTTTTTGCGGATCTGTGACTTCCGACAACAAACGGGCTGGCGTCATGCTGACTACGAGGCGTTGGTGGAGCGGGCCAGAAGCGTGATGGATCAGGCCGAGCGGATGCACCTGTACGCCCAGGCCGAGCGAATTTTGATTGAAGAAGCACCGATTATCCCGCTTACCTATAAACGACAGCATTACCTATTGAAACCCTGGGTCAGCCGGTTTCCTCTCTCAGCTACAGGCCAATGGTTTTTGAAAGATGTAATCATCGAGCCGCATTAACGGCCGGGTTCAGCGAGGGTTTCGGCACGGCGGATTTGCAGGAGGCTAGGTCGCTGCTGGAAGGGTTGTGATAAACCGTAAACAGATCACTTTTGCAACTCCAATTCCTTAACCCTGGCTGCTACAGCAGCAATGAAGCCTTCGTCGGTCAACAAGGCAGTATAATTATGGCTTAAGGGGCTTTGCTCATGCTCTATGGCCTGGCGCAAGACCATGTTAATCTGGGTCTGGGAGGGAGCGGCATCAGGTTGAGCAGCACGTTGATTAAAGTACTCAAGGATGTCTGCATCCAGCCAAAGCGTAACTTTGACCTTACAGTTTTTAAGATCGGTATCGCCTGGACGGATTCGGTCCCTATATTTACCCCGTACCCCCCCCCTAAAATCATACTCTGCGCGCATGTCATCTTTGGCTGGTATATTAGTTTCCTTCTTCATACACTTCCCTTTCAACTTTTGTAGCCGGCCGGGCGCTAATGATACGTACTCGGTCGCCGCGTTCAGTGTAACTCACAATCAGCAACCGGCGCTGGTTAGACTCACCCATCAAAATTAAACGTTCTTCTTGGTCGGAATGGTCTGGATCGTTAATGGTCATTGATAATAAATCATTAAACACCGTTACCGCTTCTGCGAATGAGATACCATGCTTTTTAAGATTACGTTGTGCTTTCTTTTGGTCCCACTCAAATTTCATGAGACAATTATATCTATCCAGACATTATAATACAAAGAAGCATTGGTGGCTTATATTGTCAAAGTGCAAAAGATAGATCAATTATCTACAGTACCGGTTTTGACAGATAACTTCACCTGTGCTAAGATACACCCCATAAATTTTTAACTGTACCTGTTTCAAAGGTTGCTCACCCAAATGTTCAATCGCGCGGTGGTAATTGTAGTAGTACTTGGCGTCCTCCTTATTAACCATAAGGGGGCGTTTGTCGTTGGAAGTGCTACGTAAACTATCACAGCACAGCTAAAGTCAGCAAACGCCTCCCAACCGGGAGGCTTTTTTATTCAATTTACAAGGAGATTAACATGGCAGAACTTAAAACCGGCGCTGAAATCGTCTGGGAATGTTTGTTAAAAGAAGGCGTGGAGGTGGTATTTGGCTATCCGGGTGGCGCCATCTTACCCATTTATGATGCCCTGCATAAATACCAGGACCGCATCCACCACGTCCTCGTTCGCCACGAGCAGGGCGCTACCCACATGGCCGATGGCTACGCCCGCGCCAGCGGCAAAGTGGGCGTGGCTATGGCTACCTCTGGCCCCGGCGCCACCAACATGGTCACCGGCATCGCCACGGCGATGATGGACTCCTCGCCCATCGTGTGTATCACCGGCCAGGTCGCCA
>CAZDMM010000476.1:4027-6108 GCA_964505845.1 uncultured Caldilineaceae bacterium | reverse complement strand
ATAACCGCCAACCATTTTCATTAGATAAGGAAACGGTCATGATTACCATTGAACAGGATCAGGGGACTATTTTACATCAAAGTGAGGAGCATGAACCGCCCCGTTCGTGGCGCACCTGGCTGATCGGAAGTCGCTTACCAACGGCGGCTATGCCTCATCAAACTATTGGCAAGGCCGTAGGTCTGGCAGTATTCGCTTCTGACGCGCTTTCCTCCACCGCCTATGCCACCCAAGAGATTCTAATCATTCTGGCTCTGGCCGGGACGATGGCTTTTGGATACGCCTGGCCTATCTCCCTGGCCATTGTGGGGTTGATGGTTATTGTGACCATCTCTTACGAACAAACGATTCACGCCTACCCTGGCGGCGGCGGCGCTTACATTGTGGCCCGCGATAACCTGGGCGAACTGCCCGCCCAAACAGCCGGCGCTGCCCTGCTGACCGATTACATCTTAACGGTGTCGGTGTCTATCGCCTCGGGCGTGGCCCAAATTACTTCGGCCTATCCTTTTCTTTTCCCCTACCGCGTCCCCCTGGCCGTATTGATGGTGCTGTTTATCATGGTCATCAATTTGCGCGGCGTCAAAGAATCTGGAGCCACCTTCGCCGTCCCAACCTACTTTTTCCTGGTCATGATGTTTCTGACCGTAGGTATTGGTTTCTTCCGTTATCTCACCGGGACGCTGGGGACGGTAGAAAATCCTCCCACCCTGGAGCTGACCCACGTGGTACAAGCCCTCACCCCCTTCTTGCTCCTGCATGCCTTTTCTAGCGGCACGGCTGCACTCACCGGCATCGAAGCCATCTCTAACGGGATTACGGCCTTTAAAGAGCCACGCAGCCGCAATGCCGGCATTACCTTAATCTGGATGTCGGCCATTCTGGGGACGCTTTTCCTGGGCATCACCTTTCTGGCCATCCGCATTGGCGCCATTCCAGCGGAGGCAGAGACGGTTATCTCCCAACTGGCCCGTACCGCCCTGGGCGGGCAAGGCTGGCTCTATCTGGCGACTATCGGGGCGACCACGCTTATTTTGATTATGGCGGCCAACACCGCCTTTGCCGATTTTCCCCGCCTGGGCGCGCTGCACGCCACCGACGGCTTTTTGCCCCGCCAACTCACTTATCGAGGCAGCCGCCTGGTCTACTCGCGGGGTATTGTAGCTCTGACCCTCTTCCGAGCCAGCGTAACGGCGCTGATTCCGCTGTACGCCATTGGCGTTTTTCTCTCCTTCACCCTGTCGCAGGCTGGTATGGCCCGGCGCTGGTGGAAGATTGGACACATGCAGCCGGGCCAGGAAATAAAAGAGCCGGGTTCAATCTTGCGCTATGAACCGGGCTGGCAGCTAAAAATGGGTATTAATGGGTTTGGCGCACTCTGCACGGCCATCGTCATGGTGGTTTTTGCCGCAACCAAGTTCCGCGATGGAGCCTGGATTATTTTGATCCTGGTGCCTTTGCTGGTCACCGGATTCTTTGCCATCCATCACCACTACCGGACTCTGGCCAGCCATCTCTCGTTAGAAGATTTCGGCCAGCCGCCTCGCATTCCGCGCCACCGGGTGATTCTGACGGTGAGCGGCGTCCACCGCGGCACCATGGCCGCGCTGCGCTATGCCCGTTCTCTGTCGGATGATGTCACCGCGGTACATGTCTCCATTGACCAGGCTGAGGCTGAAAAAGTGCAGAACAAGTGGAAACAATGGGGAGATGGCGTGCGCCTGGTGATTCTGGATTCGCCTTACCGGCTGCTCATAGAACGGCTGTTGGAATATATTGAGCGCGTAGTGGCCCAACGCCAACCTAATGAGGTGATCACCATCGTAGTGCCGCAATTTGTGCCCAGACATTGGTGGCATAACTTGCTGCACACCCAAACGGCCATGCTGCTGCGCCTGGCTTTATTATTCAAACCTGATGTCGTGGTGGTTGATGTGCCTTATCAGGTGGAATGACTTTTACCTATGAACCAAACCCACGAACGCCCCAATCCTGATACCCTGCTGCTTTACACCCAGGCCGAAGAAGAGCAACAGACTCGGGGCAAACTAAAAATTTTTTTGGGTTACGTAGCCGGGGTA
>CAZDMM010000476.1:0-4017 GCA_964505845.1 uncultured Caldilineaceae bacterium | reverse complement strand
ATGCTGAGGGCCGCCCATCAACGCCGTTCCGAAGGCATAGATGTGGTGGTGGCTTATGTTGAAACGCATGGCCGGGTTGAAACGGAAGAGCTGCTGGCAGATTTAGAGGTCATTCCCCGTAAGCAGGTTGAATATCGCGGCGTGACGTTGCCGGAAATGGACATAGACGCGGTCTTGATCCGCCGGCCGCAACTGGCCCTGGTAGACGAATTTGCCCATACCAATGCGCCCGGCTCGCGCCATCACAAACGCTACCAGGATGTCGAGGAGTTGCTGGCCGTCGGGATTGATGTTTACACCACCCTCAACATCCAGCATCTGGAGAGCCTCAATGATGTGGTGGCCCAAATTACCGGCGTCAAGGTGCGAGAAACCGTACCGGATCGCCTGTTAGACGAGGTCAATGAGATTGAATTAATTGACCTGCCCCCGGCTGAACTGCTGCAGCGTCTCAAAGAGGGTAAAGTGTATGTCCCGGATCAGGCGGCTCGGGCCATTCAGAAGTTTTTCCGCCCCGGCAACCTGGCCGCTCTGCGAGAAATGGCGCTGCGCCGCGCCGCTGAACGGGTAGATGAGCAGATGCGGGCTTATATGGAAACGCGGGCCATTCCCGGCCCCTGGCCTGCCGGCGACCGGCTGCTGGTTTGTGTGGGACCCAGTCCCCTTAGCGAACGCTTAGTCCGCGCCGCGCGCCGCCTGGCCGACCCGCTCAACGCCGAGTGGCTGGCTATTTACGTTGAGACGCCGGCCCACGCCCACCTTAAGGAAGTTGACCGGGATCGAGTAGCGCGTACCTTGCGCCTGGCCGAAGAGTTGGGGGCCAAAACCATGACGCTGGTAGGTCAGCATGTGGCCGACACCCTGATTGAATACGCGCGCCGCCATAACGTCACCAAAATTATCACGGGCAAAACGGTGCGTGCCCGCTGGCTCGATTTTCTGCGCCATTCCCTGGTTGATCAGATCATTGAGCGCAGCGGCGACATTGATGTCTATGTCATCAGCAGCGCCCCCGAAGCCACCGCATCGCTCCACTCCACCCCGCTGCAGCCGCACCGTCCCTGGCGGCGTTACCTGGAAGGTTTCGGCTGGGTGGCCGCTACCACCCTGCTGAATGAGCTTTTTCGCAATTTCATTGTCCCCACCAATTTGGTGATGCTGTATCTGTTGGCGGTGGTCATTGTGGCGCTGCGGCTGGGGCGAGGCCCGGCTATCCTGGCCTCGCTGCTCAGCGTGATGGCTTTTGACTTTTTCTTTGTGCCGCCCCGCCTCACCTTTGCCGTGTCCGACACCCAATATGTGTTGACCTTTGCCGGTTTGCTGGTGGTGGGCCTGGTTATCAGCACCATGGCTTCGCGCGCCCATGACCAGGCCGAAGCCGCTCGCCGGCGTGCAGCGCAGACGGCGACTCTCTACGCCCTTAGCCGCGATTTGGCCGCGGCGGTCGGGCTGGAGGCGATTATGCAGTCGGTCATCACCCACATCGGTGAGACCTTTGACCGGGAAGTGGCCGTTTTTTTGCCGGAAGGAGAGCGCCTGGTGGCGCGAGCCGTCAGCCCCGGCTTTGAACTTAACGCAGACAAACAGGCGGTGGCTACCTGGGCCTTTCAACATGGCCAACCGGCAGGCCGGGGCGCCGCTAGCCTGGCGGCGGCGGATGCTCGCTACTTGCCCCTCAAAACCGCCCGAGGCGTGGTGGGAGTCTTGGCCCTAAAGCTGGCTCGCTCGGGGTTACATTCTACGCCGGAGCAGCGGCGCATGCTGGAAGCCTTTGCCAGCCAGACAGCCCTGGCCATCGAACGGGCACAGTTGGCCGAGACCGCCCGCCAGGCCCAGCTCTTAACTGAAACGGAGAAGCTCCAATCCGCCTTGTTCAACTCCATTTCCCACGATCTGCGCACGCCGCTGGCTTCGATTACCGGCTCGTTGAGCAGTTTATTGGATAATAACCTGGACTCTACTATCCAACGAGAACTGCTCAAAACCGCCCATGAGGAAGCTCAACGGTTGAACCGGCTGGTCGGCCATTTATTAGATATGAGCCGCCTGGAGGCCGGGGCGCTGAAACCAGCGCGGCAGTGGTGCGATGTTCAAGATATCATTGGGGCAGCCTTACAACAGCTCGACAAGGTGCTGCTTAACCGGCCCATCAATACCGAATTAGCCGCCGGGTTGCCCCTGGTTCCACTCGATTTTGTCCTGGTGGTGCAAGCCTTGGTCAATGTGCTGGATAACGCGGCCAAGTACTCACCGCCACACTCTCCGATTGACATTCGGGCCACCCTGAACGGCAAGTGGCTGGAAATTCAGATTGGCGACCGGGGGATGGGTATTCTACCGGAGGATTTGAGGCGCGTGTTTAACAAATTTTATCGAGGGCAACGCTCCATACTTGCCCCGGCGACGAATGGAAAACCAGGCGATTGGCCGCCCGGCACAGGTCTGGGGCTGTCTATCAGCCTCGGTATTATCGAGGCGCACGGGGGACGTATGTGGGCTGAGAACCGCCCCGCTGGGGGAACTACAGTGACATTCCAATTTCCTGTGGGAGAATGAAACATGAATGGAGAAAATGTGCTGACACTTACCAGCAAAACAAGCAACGAGTCAACTGCTGGGGTACGAGTACTGGTAGTGGATGATGAGCGAGCCATCCGGCGCTTTTTGCAAGCTTCTTTAACCGCGCACGGCCATACCGTCTTTGAAGCGGCCACCGGCCAGGAAGCCCTGCAAGCTGTCATCACCCATCGCCCGGACCTCATCATTTTAGATATGGGGCTGCCCGACATTCAGGGGATCGAGGTGACGCGCCGGCTGCGGGAGTGGACGCCAACACCCATTATCATTCTTTCGGTGCGGGAACACGAGACGGACAAAATTGCCGCCCTGGACGCCGGGGCCGACGATTATCTAACCAAGCCTTTCAGCGTGGGGGAACTATTAGCCCGGCTGCGGGTCGCCCTGCGCCACGCTGCGCCCCAAGAAGACACGCCTATCTTCACCAGCGGCGGGCTAACGGTTAACTTGGCCCGCCGGGTGGTTAAGGTGGACAACCAGGAAGTCCAACTGACCCCAACCGAGTATGATTTACTCAAGCTACTGGTGACACACGCCGGCAGAGTAGTGACTCACCCTCAAATCTTGCGCCACATCTGGGGGCCGGGCCAGGAAGATAATGCCCACATGCTGCGGGTCAATATGAGCAATTTGCGCCGCAAGTTGGAGGCCGACCCGACCCGACCCACCTATATCATTACCGAGCCAGGGGTAGGCTACCGGCTGCGAGATGAATAAGGGATAAAACCTCTCTAATTCCTATCTTCGACATGAATGATTCTCCAAAGGCAAAATCTGAATATCTTCTTGACCTCCCCCTTGAATTCCTTGACCCATCATTTACCTATTTTTGGCTATACTGGTCAGTAGATATGTGAGAGTTGGAAAGGATTATAACGATGAAAACTCAATTGCGTCACCTCTTCAGTTGGTGGATACTGGATCTGTCAGCCGTGCTCTTAATTGGGCTGCTGTGGCTGGTTCACCGGCTGGTAGCCTCGCCCGCGTGGCGGGAGACTTGGGATATTGTGTTACTCCTGAGTATCTACG
This sequence comes from uncultured Caldilineaceae bacterium, assembly GCA_964505845.1. Lineage (GTDB taxonomy): Bacteria > Chloroflexota > Anaerolineae > 4572-78 > J111 > DSQQ01. The sequence goes on along the minus strand of CAZDMM010000476.1, from coordinate 411 downwards.
GTTTGATTGACTGGTGGATTCGCCGCCATTATTGGGATATGGATGACCCGCCGGTTCAAAATCAGACTGCAACGCGGTATTTTCGGGAAATGGAGGAAAAAGATGTTTGACCTGTTTTACTTGGGCGTTAGCCTGAGTTTCTTCGTCACCAGTTGGGCCTTAATCCTGGGCTGTGAGAAATTGATGGAGGAATAATATGCTGTATCTCATCACCGGCCTGATTGCCCTGGCCTTATTGGTCTATCTCACCTTAGCCTTGTTGAAACCGGAGTGGTTTGGCTAAAGGGCGATCAGTAATCAGTTACCAGTGAGCAGTAAACTGATTACTGATAACTGATTACTCAATGTCGTTAAGTTAGCGTAGTTTAGCCCCTTGTGGGCGGGCACAAGGCCCTATGCTACGGCCTTAAC
>CAZDMM010000475.1:0-6111 GCA_964505845.1 uncultured Caldilineaceae bacterium | reverse complement strand
TTACGTTTTACGTTTTACGCATCAAAGATTTGGTAATGCTGTTAAGTAAAACCTTAATCAATGACCGCTAACAAATCACTCTCACGCATAATCAGGTACTTGCTGCCGTTGTGCTTGATTTCGGTGCCGGCGTACTTGGCAAAGAGTACCTTATCCCCCACTTTAACATCCAGCGGGGCGCGTTCGCCATCCTCTTTGCGCGCGCCGGGGCCAACGGCCAGTATCTTGCCTTCCATTGGCTTCTCTTTGGCGGTTTCAGGCAGGATAATGCCGGAAGCGGTTTTCTCCTCTTGCTCCAGCGGCTCCACCCAAACCCGGTCACCCAAAGGGCGCAGTTTTAGTGATGACATACTATAAACCTCCTTGATTTTGTATTGAATATTAAGGGATTGTGGCTTCCAGACATGCAGGTGGGTTATAAAACGTAAGGCGTAATGACGCAAATATAACCTTTACATTTTACGCTTTACGTTTTGTATCTGGAAAGCAGCGTTGCCCTTATCTGGCAACGTTTTGCAAGGATAAAATAGTGAATGATTGTTAGAATCGTGCTAACGGAGTGTTAGAATTGTATTAGAAATAATCACTTTTTCTTCAACTTCGGCAGCTTGGGCAGCGCCCGGCTGGGCCGAGGGCCAAACTCAGGCAGGCGGGGCGGGTTGGCCTCCAGCAGCTTCATAATTTCTTGCAAGGCCTGCTGCATTTGCGGGTCTTGGCCGGCGGCGTAATCTTGGGGCTTGATGTCCACCTCGATGTCCGGGTCGGTACCGTAATTCTCTACACTCCAGCCCACATCTTCAAACCAAAAGGAATATTCCGGCTGGGTGGTGATAGTGCCATCCACCAGGGCGTGGCGCGGCGAGATGCCGATGACGCCCCCCCAGGTGCGCTTGCCGATCACCGGCCCCAGTTTCATCAGCTTGAAAACGTGGGTAAAAATGTCGCCGTCGGAGCCGGCGTACTCGTTGGTCAGGGCAACCATCGGCCCTATGACGGAGTGGTCGGGATAGGGCGAAGCGGTTCCGTAGCGCGGCTGGTCGTAGCCCAGGCGCTTGCGGGCCAGTTTTTCTAGCAGCAGTTGCGACACGTGCCCGCCTCCGTTGAAGCGCAAATCCACAATCAAGCCCTCGTGCTCCGACTCGGCCAGGTAGTAGCGGTGAAATTCGGCGTAACCCAGCGGCCCCATGTTGGGAATATGCACATAGCCGACCCGGTTATGGGTGGCCTCATGCACCCGGCGACGATTCTGCTCCACCCATTCCCGGTAGCGAGCCTCCGTTTCGCTGCGTAGAGTCTTGACCAGGACGGTGCGCGGAGGGTTGGCAGACTGGGGAGTTGGAAGGTTGGAAGGTTGGTTAAGCTCTACCTCGCTTCCAGCCTTTTCTGCGGTCTGCGGTCTGCGGTCTGCGGTTGTTTCGGCGGTTGGTGGTCTGTCGTCCGCCGTCAATAGCGTTAGCTGCACCTCCACCCCGGCCCGATTGACCAATAACTGCGCCGGGGAAACCTCGCGGCTGAGGCGCTGCCCATTGATCGCCAGCACCACATCGCCCACTTTGGCGTTGACGCCCAGCCGGTTGAGGGGCGAATCGAACCGCTCCTGCCAGGGGTCGCCCTGCACAATGTGGGTAATGCGGTAGCCGCCCGATTCCGGGTCAAAGGCAAAATCGGCCCCCAGAAAGCCCTGGTCATAATTAGGCGCGGGGCGATAATCGCCGCCCAATTCGTAAGCGTGGGATGTGCCCAGTTCACCCTGCATCTCCCACAGCAAATCAGAAAATTCAGAGCGGGTGGTCACCCGGTCAATCAGCGGATAGTAGCGCCGGTAAACCTCCTGCCAATCTATTTGGGCCATATCCTCCGTCCAAAAATGATCGCGCTGCAAGCGCCAGGCTTCACGGAACATCTGCTGCCATTCCTGGGGCGGGTTGACCGCCACCCGCAGCCGGCTCAGGTCAATCCAGCCGCTTTTTTTGGTGTAGCCGGTGGCGCCATTATCCGGTTTTTCGCCGGCCTTGAACACCCGCATGTGCTTGCCGTTGCGGTAGATGAGGTAGTTGCGGTCGCGTGACACCCCAAACTCGCTGATGCCGTTGACGATGAACTCCTTTTTGCGCTCCACCAAATCGTACATCTCCAGCGCGCCCTTGCCCTCTTCTTCTTCATTGTTATGCCAACTCCGGTTTAAGCTGCCTTCGATGGGGTAAGAGGTGAAGTAGACCTTGTCTTTGTTGGCCCCCCGAATTTGCCCGTAGCGACTCTCCGGCACGGGGAAAGCGATGACCCGGCTTTGAATTCCTTCCAGGTCAATCTGAACCGGTTTTTCTTCTTTTTTGGGCTGGCCGGGGCTGTCGGCCGCTTTGCCCTCCGATTTTTCTTCGGGGGCGGTGGTGGGCCTGGCCGGCTCCTCCTTTTTACCGTTGTCGGCAGGTTTGCTGCCCTCGCCATTGGTCGAAGACGGCGGCTCGCCGGGCAAAGGGATGAAGGGGTTGGGCAAATCCTTTTGCAACGTGACCAGATAGGGCCGCGAACTGCGCGGAAAATTCAAATCAAAATAGTGACTGTCATACACCGGGTCAAAATCCCGGCGGGAGATAAAATAAATATACTTGCCCGACGGGTCAAAACTGGGGCCATAATCCCGGAAATTGCGCGGGGTGGTGACAAAATGGGTTGCGCCGCTCGGCACGTGGCACAGTTTGATGGCCGAGGTGTACAAAGAGGTCGGAAAGGTATAAACTAGCCACTCCCCGTCGGGCGACCAGTTGGCGCTGTGAATGCGGCCATAATTGCTCTTGTCCAGAATTTTGAGGCTGTGGCTCTCCAGGTCAACCGTGAGCAGCTCAAAGCGATGGTTGCCAAAGGCCAGCCGGTCAGCTTTGGGCGAGAGGCTAAAATAAAGGGGGCGGCCGATATCCAGCCCGGTTAAACGCCGCACTGCCTGGTCGCTGCTGGCCGGTTTGGTGGCGTCCGGGTGGGTTTCGATGACCTCCTCACCGTCGGCGTCGCTCAACATGACCAGCCGCTGGCCGTCGTTGAGCCACTCCACCAGGCGGTGGCGCACGCCTGAGGTTGGACCATATTGAATGACCGGCCCTTCCCAGTTAGAAAAGGCAAAAGCCTGGCCGCGCGTGGTCAGGGCGATGCTGTGCCCTTGCGGGTGCAGAGTGTAGTGATCCATGTACCTGGCGGCGGTGACAAATTTGCGGTTGCGCTGCACGCGCGGGCTATGAAATTCAATATTTATTTTTTTGACCGCCTTTTTGGCGCTTTTAGCCGGGTCAAGCAGGTACAGGTCGGCCCCGGCCCGGTACACAATGCGCCGGCCATCGCTAGAAGGCTGGCGCACATAAAAATCATCGTGGTGGGTGTGGCGCTGGATATCTTTGCCCTCAAGGGTGCAGGAGTAGAGGTTGCCGATGCCTTCGTGGTCTGACAGAAAGTAGATGCGATCCTCCAGCCAGATTGGGGTGACCACGTGGCTGAGATTTTTGAGCAGTAATTTGAAGTTACCCTTGCCTTTGGCATCCAGCCAAATTTCCCCGGCCGTACCGCCGCGATAACGCTTCCAACGGGCCAAATCATCGGCCCGCCGCCCGATGGCTACGCCGCCGTTGGGGCCAAAGGTGATGGCGCGAGCCGGGCCATAGGGCAGCGGTTCTGGCTGGCCGCCAGCGGGGCTGATGGCATAGAGCGGCGTCAGCGCGGCAAAGGGCTGGCCGGCGTTGCTGGCAAAGACGATTTTTTGGCCGTCCGGCGTCCAGCCGAGGACCAGCGTCATGCTGCCCAAAAAAGTCAGCCGGGTAGCCGGGCCGCCGGGGGCCGGCATCACGTAGACTTCGCTCTCGCCCTCCTCGCGGCCAATAAAGGCCAGCCACTCCCCATCGGGCGAGAGGGCCGGATGAGAGACCGCGCCCAGGTTGGCCGTCAGCCGCCGGGCCACGCCTCCCTTGGCCGAGACAGCCCACAGGTCGTCCTCGCAGACAAAAACGACAGTGTTTTTATGAATGGTCGGGTAGCGGTAGTAGCCGTTGGGTTTCATAAGTGGTTACCTGGAAGAAGCTAATTTCGTTTCAGCAATAGCCCCGAATTGAAATTCAGGGCTAATAACTAAAGTACGCTGAAGCGTACTCTTTCATCCAATTAAGCCTTCGAGTCGGCTTCAGCCGGCTTAGGCTTTTAGCCTGCGAATTAATTCGCAGGCGTCATGGTACAATACGTGATACCTCCCGAATTTCCCCACCGGCAATACTCCGGCGGCGATGGTCCGAGAATTTCTCGCCCTCTACCCGTTCGGTGGCGAAGCCGTTAATTTTCCAAAATTTGCACAGCTTGCAGCCGGCCCGCCGGTTGCGGGACCGCTTGCGTTTGTGGTTCATTTTGCTACCCTATTACCTTGCAACCCTGCAACCCTGCTACTCTGCAACCTTGCTACTTATTACCTTGTTCCGTACCGCCACAATCTCGGCCATGATACTCAGGGCAATCTCCGCCGGAGTCCGCCCGCCCAGGTCCAGGCCAATCGGCGCGTGCAGGCGATCTATCTGGGCCTGGGTCAAGCCGGCCTCCAGCAGCCGCTCGACCCGCCGGGCGTGGGTTTTGGGGCTGCCCAAGGCGCCCACGTAGCCGGCCGGACTGGGCAGGGCCACCATCAAGGCCGGGTCATCCAATTTGGGGTCGTGGGTCACCACCACCACCGCCGTTTCGCGGGTCAGGCCGATTTCCGGCAGGGCCTCATCCGGCCACTCCTGGATGAGGTGATCCGCATGGGGGAAGCGCTCCGGCGAGGCAAAGGCCGTGCGCGGGTCAACCACATAGGTGCTAAAGCCCAACGGCTTGGCAAAATGGATCAAATCGCTGGCGATATGCACCCCTCCCACAATCACCAGCTTGGGCGCGGGCCGGTACACGTCAAAAAAGACCTCGATCTCCTCCTCGCCCTTTCCTTCGGGGGGGGGGTACACCCGTGTCCCCGAAGCGCGCTCCTCCAGCAACTGCCGCGCGTCGTGGAGGATTTGATCGCGCAGCGGCAGCTCTAGCAGTGAGCCGGTCATCTCACCCTCAACCGGAATCAGGGCCTTGACGCCTAACAATTCCTGTGGCCCCCGCACCACCGTCGCCAGGGCCACACTTTGATCTTTGTGCAAATAATCTTTAAGTAGAGGAAATAGTGACATAGACTTTACCAGTACTGGAGTAGTCAGTAGTCAGAGGGTCAGTAAACAGTGATCAGTGGTCAGTAATCAGATACTGTTTACTGACTACCGGCCACTGCTCTCACCAATCCAACCGTTCTACAAACACCTCAATCGTCCCGCCGCAGGCCAGGCCGACTTCCCACGCGTTTTCGTCGGCTACGCCAAAGTGAAGCAGCTTGGGCCGGCCAGTCTTGAGCACCCGCAGGGCTTCCTCAACCACCGCCCCTTCCACGCAGCCGCCGCTGACCGAGCCGATCATCTCGCCGCGCTGGTTGACTGCCAGCTTTGACCCCGGAGCGCGCGGCGAAGAACCCCAGGTTTTGGTCACGGTCGCCAGGGCTACCTGGTCGCCCCTGGCCTGCCAGGCTTCGATATTAGGTAGAATATCCTTCATAGCTACCTGCCTTCCTTAACTACTCAAACAATTCTAACCAGGCTGGTTTTGGGCGGGGGTTAGGGGATTGGGGAATGAAAAATAGAGGAAAAAATCGCTAATCTCCTAATCCCGGCGAAAACTCCCTGGAAAATAGCTTGTCGCGCCGTAGGACGGCATCCCTACACCTGCACTTGCAGCGCAGGTGCAAACCGCCGGCAGAGGCATCCCTACGCCTCTGCCGCGGTTTTTTCATGGCTGGGTGGTGTGCCCCTGGTTCATGATGGCTCCTCTGGCGGAGTTTTTGGCTACTGCTCCATCTGAATTGGCTGCTCCAGAGCTTCTTCGCGAAGCTGACGGCGGAGCACTTTGCCGGTCAGGGCTTTGGGCAGATTGTCCCGAAAGACGACGGTGCGCGGCTGTTTATAAGGCGCCAATCGTTCCCGGCAAAAAGCGCGAATCTCCGCCGCCGTGGCCGTTTGGCCGGGCCGGAGCACCAGGTAAGCGATGATTTTCTCGCCGCGCATCTCATCGGGCAGCCCC
>CAZDMM010000474.1:1974-6115 GCA_964505845.1 uncultured Caldilineaceae bacterium | reverse complement strand
CGTACCCACCAGCTTATCGGTGAGTCCTTCAATACAGAATCGCTGGACCCGGAGTATATCAAGCGCAAAGTCGGGGTAGAGTTGGAGGCTCACCGGGTGGTGTAAAAAAGTATCTCGACAAAAAGGGAGGGCAACCCAAAGGTTACCCTCCTTTTTCGTTGCTTTTTACCCAACTTGCCCCACCCGCCGCCGTTTATACAACAGCAGCCGCAGCCCATTCAGCGAGACCAGCACCGTGCCGCCTTCGTGGCCGATAACGGCCATGGGCAGCGGCATATTGGCCCCGAAGATAGCGGCTATCATCACCGCAATGGCGGCCATGGCAAAACCCAGGTTAACAATCAACGTTTTGCGGGTTTGCCGGCTGAGGGCAATCAGGTAGGGAATGTTGCTCAAATCGTCGGCCATAAGCACCACATCGGCAGTTTCCAGGGCCACGTCGGTGCCGGCGGCGCCCATCGCCACCCCGATAGAGGCGCTGGCCAGGGCCGGAGCGTCGTTGACTCCGTCGCCCACCATAGCGACCGCGCCGTATTTGGCTTCTAATTCCTTGACGATGCGCACCTTGTCTTCCGGCAACAGGTTGGCGTAAGTTTCATCCACGCCGACCTGCCGGGCGATGGCCTGGGCCACCCGCTCGTTGTCGCCGGTCAGCATCACCACCCGCTGCACCCCCAGCGATTTGATTTCGGCTATCACCGCCGCCGCGTCAGGCCGCACCTGGTCGGCAAAAGCCACCGCGCCCAGCAGATAAGCCGTGCGCCCGTCGAGGCTGATCTGGCCCACCACGATGGCCGTTTTGCCTTCCGCTTGCAGGCGCTCGATGACCGCCGCAGCCTGGTCGTGACCCATGCACTCAAACCCTTCAAAATAACGCAGGTTGCCCACCCGAATGTCCAACCCCTCGACCATGGCCTTGGCCCCTTTGCCCGTAGCGGCCTCAAAAGCCAGGGCCTCCGACAGGGCCAGATTGCGCTGCTGGGCCGCCTCAACGGTGGCCTTGCCCAAAGCATGCTCAGATTTAGATTCAACGGCAGCCGTCAAAGCCAATAGTTCATCTTCACTGCCATGCCATACCTTCCCGGAAGCTTCAAACTTCCGGGAAGATTCTGCAGTGATCACAACATCCGTCACCTGCGGTTTGCCCTGGGTCAGCGTGCCGGTTTTGTCAAAAGCTATCACTTTGATGCCGGCGGCCTGCTCCACGTAAACCCCGCCTTTGAACAGCACCCCTTTGCGCGCCCCGTTGCCAATCGCCGAGAGGATTGAAGCCGGGGTGCTGATAATCAAGGCGCAGGGCGAGGCGGCCACCATTACCGTCATGGCCCGGTAAAAGGCCGGCCCAAAGGCTTCGCCCCAACCGTATATAGGGATAACCGCCACCAAAATGGTAAAGATGATCACGCCCATAGCATAATACTGCTCGGCCCGGTCCAAAAAGCGCTGCGTATGGGCTTTTTCGCTCTGGGCTTCTTCTACCAGTTTGATGAGCTTGGCGATGGTTGAGTCCCTGGCCAGCTTGGTGACCTGGGCTTCCAGGCTGCCGTTTTGATTGATGGTGCCGGCCAGCACCGTGCTGCCCGGCCCTTTGGCCACCGGCATCGACTCGCCCGTGATGGGAGCCTGATCCACCGTGCTTTCACCATCCGTGACCACCCCATCCAGCGGGATGCGGTCGCCGGGGCGGACGACAAAACGGTCGCCCACCACAACCTGTTCCACCGGCAGGGTGACCAGTTGGCTGCCGCGCCGCACCTGGGCCTGGTTAGGGCGCAGCTTCATCAGAGCGCGGATAGCGTTGCGGGTGCGATCCATGGCGTAATCTTGCAGCACATTGGAGAGCGAGAAAAGAAACAGCAGCAGCGCCCCTTCAAACGGCGCACCCACCAGCGCCGCCCCCAAAGCGGCCAAAACCATTAACAAGTCCACATCAACGGTGCGGGCGCGCAGTGATTCCAGGCCACCCTTGAGTCCAAAGGTTCCCCCGGTAATATAGGCAATAGTGTAAAGAATGGTTGAGACAATGCCGGGAGCGGCCAGATATTCGGCCAGCCAGGCCCCCAGCAGCGCCGCCAGGGTGATGGCGGTAAAGATGGCTTCCAGGCTTTGGCGGGTGAGCCACTGCCAGGGTTGCGGCCTGGGTGGGGCGGCTTCTGCCGCCGGCCAGACTTCGGCGCTGGATGGAGCCACCTGCACCCCCAATTGGGCTACTTTTTGGCGCAACTGGTCGGACGAAACGACGGTGTTATCATAACGCACCGTCAACACCCCGCCCATGTAGCTGGCCGCAGCCTGGCGCACGCCTTCAATCTGGCCCAGCCGGTGTTCCAGCATCAAGGCGCAGGATTCGCAGGAGCGGCCGCCGCGCGGCGAGAGACGCATCACACACGTTTCCATATTGTGGCGCAGCGGCGGAGCCAGGCGTTGGGTAATTTCGGTTAATTTCGGTTCGGTGATGAGGCCGGGGTCATAATCAAGGGCCAATTTTTGCTGGCTTGGGTCAAGCTGAACCTTGACAATGCCCGGCTCGGTAGCAACGGCTTCTTCAATGAGGGTGAGGCAGGGTTGATCGTGCGGCTCCGGGGAGCTATCGCCATTTTTGACGGGTAAGATAGTTTTGTCGCTGCCTGTTGAAATGGTCATGATCTTATGCTCCTTTATTCCCAAAGCTTCTCAAACTGTTCATCTGATTTAGTGGAATTAAGATAAAAATTAACTTTGGTTAATTTTAAATATAGTATTTCCCCGCCAGGCTGTCAAGTGACTCTTGGCTGACTCCGGCCTGAAAAAAGTAACCCCTCCACCTCAAAGGCGAGGGAAGGGGTGAGGAGAAGCTAAATGAGGAAGGCTGGAAGTTGGAAGGCTGGAGGCTGAACAACCTCCAAACCTCCAACCTTCCAGCCTTCCTTTTATCCCGCCACCAAGCGCCATACCTGAGTGACGATGAACGTCACCACAAACCCCATCACTAACGGCAGTAGGGCGGCAATGGCGGCCCATTTGGCGCTGCCGGTTTCTTTGTAAATGGTGTAAATGGTGGTGCTGCATGGGTTGTGGAGCAAGCTAAAAAGCATCAAATTGACAGCGGTCAGCAGCGTCCAGCCGCCGGCGTGGAAGAGAGCCAGAGTTTCGTTGTCGCCGGCCTCAAACATGACGCCGGCCCCGGCCCCCGCGCCGTGCAGGCCGGTTGAGAGCACGGTCAGCATCAACACGGTGGGGATCACAATTTCATTGGCCGGAATAGCCACGACGTAGGCCAGCAGAATCACCCCGTTGAGACCGATCAACCATCCCAAAGGGTTCATAAAATTGATGAGGTGCTCGGCCAGGCTGGCCCCGCTAAAGGTGATGTTGGCGCTCAACCAGATTGCGGCCCCGGCCGGCGCAGCAAAAACAATGGCCCGCCACAATACATAGATGGTCCGGTCAATCAGCGAGGTGTAGATGGTTTGCCAGAAGCGCGGTGGGCGATAGGGCGGCAGCTCCAGGCTAAAAGTCGAGGCCTCGCCCCGCAGCAGGGTGCGTGAGAGCGACCACGACACCACAAAACTCAGCACCACCCCTAACATCGCTATCCCTACCACCGCCAGGGCCGAAATCAGCCCGGCCAGGTAGCCGGGAACCAACGCCCCGATAAAGAGGGTAGCGATGAGAATTTGGGTGGGCCAGCGGCCGTTGCACAGGGCAAAATTGTTGGTGATAATGGCAATCAGCCGCTCGCGGGGGCTGTCAATGATGCGGGTGGCCACCACCCCGGCGGCGTTGCAGCCAAAGCCCATCATCATGCTGAGAGCCTGCTTGCCGTGCGCCCCCGATTTTTTAAACAGGTTATCCAGGTTAAAGGCGACGCGCGGCAGGTAGCCAAAATCTTCCAGCAGAGTAAAGAGCGGAAAGAAGATGGCCATCGGCGGCAGCATCACGCTGACCACCCAGGCTGTGCCCAGGTAGACGCCGTCAATCAACAGGCCACTCAACCACCAGGGCAGGCCGATGCTGGCCGCACCGGCTTTGAGCAGCGGATGGATAGTATCCAGCAGCAGCCCGGCCAGCAGCCCGGAGGGTATATTGGCCCCGGAGATGGTTAGCCAAAACACCACCGTAAACAGCAAAATCATCATGGGGAAGCCCCAGATGCGGCTGG
>CAZDMM010000474.1:0-1964 GCA_964505845.1 uncultured Caldilineaceae bacterium | reverse complement strand
AGCGGGCCGGTTTATCGGGGTAGGTGGTAGCCCGGTCGGCGATGCGGGCCGCTTCGGCGTAGATGGTTTCCACCAGGTTTTCGTGAATATTGCTGCCCACCTCCCAGCGCAGCCGGCCGGCCGTTTCAAGAATCTCGGCCGCATTGGAAATAACGGTAACTTGACCGTTTTGGGTAAAATGATTTTGACTAAGCATGGTGCATTGCCTCCACCGGCAGAGATAGGTTGGTGGACGCCGCGCCGGCGTCGCCCCGAGTCAGTTCGCCCAATTCGCCCCGTTCCACCGCCTCAATCAGGCGCTGGTCGCCATCGAGCAGGCGCAGGGCCACCCAACGGGCATTGGGCAAGCCCGGAAAGGCCGCTTCGAGTTGAGCGACAAGCTGCTGGATAGCCCTTTTGAGGGCCGGCGGCTCATTTTTAATCCGGTGCGGCCGGCAGACGGTTTTGCCGGTGGCTACCTCACTCACCGCTTGCAGCAAATCGGGGATGCCCTGTTTGGAGCGGGCGCTGGTTGGTACCACCGGGATGCCCAAATCGCGGGCCAGCGAGCGCTCATCCACCACAATCCCGTGGCGGCGGGCTTCGTCCATCAAGTTTAAAGCCAGCACCGCCCGGTTGGTAATCTCCAAAACCTGCAACACTAAATTCAGGTTGCGTTCCAGCCGGGTGGCGTCGGCCACAATGATGGTCACATCGGGCTGTCCAAAGAGGATAAAATTGCGGGCCACCTCTTCATCCAGGCTGGTAGAGAGCAGCGAGTAGGTGCCGGGCAGGTCAACCAGCTTGTAATTGTGGCCGCCATAGGCAAAGCCGCCTTCGGCCCGGCTGACGGTTTTACCCGGCCAGTTGCCGGTGTGCTGGCGCAGCCCGGTCAGGGCGTTAAAAATGGTGCTTTTGCCGGTGTTGGGATTGCCGGCCAGGGCCACCACAAAATCCCAATCGGCCATATCAATGCCCAGCTTGGTCAGATTGCCGATGTTGTGGGCCGGGCAGGTTTCACAAGCGTGTCCCGAGGGTAATTTAATCGAGTTCATGCCATAACCTCCAGTTTGTGTTCTTTCTTTAATGGACTCAAATTCTCCCGCAGAGGCGCAGAGTCGCTGAGTTTTTTGCTTGTTTCTTTGCGTCTCTGCGGCTCTGCGCGAGTTAAAAATTGGCTCTGCTGATTTTGTTCGTTTTCAATCGTAATATTAATCAAGGCCGACTGCTCCCGGCGCAGGCCGATGAGCGCCCCACGAATGCGGTAGGCCGTCGGGTCGCCGCTGGGGCTGAGCATTTCTGCTTTGATAAGGGTGCCGGGCAAAATGCCCAGGTCCATCAGGCGGCGGCGCTCCGCACCCCGGCAGCGGTGGGAGATATTGACCACGCGGGCGCTCTGGCCCAGTTTAAGCTGGTCAAGGGTTTCGTAAGAGGTGGTTTCCAGGCTCTCTTCCTGGGGTAAAGGCGCCAGCGAAATATTGGCCGCCACGATGGGGGCCAGCACATGCTCATCGCCGTCGGCCCAAAAGCGCACCCGCTGCGGCGATACTTCGGTGACCAGCACCGGCATACCCAGATGCAACCCTTCGGCAATGAGCTGGGCGTAGACAGTTTCCGGCTCATCCTCCAGGTGGACAATCTGAGCCGGCTGGTTGAGCGGAAAGTTGGGCAGGGTGTATCGCTCTTCGGTGATAACCAAATCGCCGCTGGCGCTGGGGATGGGGTCGCCGTGCGGGTCAAAACGGGGATGGCCCAATTCAACCGCCAGGGCGTTGGCCTGGGCAGGGGTAAGCTGATGCTCGCGCCGCTCCGATTGGCTGTGCCAGTCGGCGGCGGTGTAGCCCGTTTTATCGGCCAGGTAGCGTTCCCATAGGCGGTGCGCCCGGATAATATGCAGAGCGTAATCGCGGCCAGGGGTGGTCAGGCTCAACCGGTCGCCCTCAAAAGTGACCAGGTTATGCGCTTGCATCTCTGTGACCAGGCCG
>CAZDMM010000473.1:0-6126 GCA_964505845.1 uncultured Caldilineaceae bacterium | reverse complement strand
GGGCATGATGCGAACCAGGCGGCGCGGCAGCAAGGCGCGGTAGTCATCAAGCTGCTCTACCCGGAGGACTCGTTCTCGCTGGCCCCACAGCAGGGCGGCGGGCCGGTCAACAGGCCGGAGCGAGGTGAACCACTCCGGCGTAATCAGATCGAACATCTGCTCAAAGATGGCGCAGCGGCGGTATTCCTCAAAAAAGCGCTCCAGGTAAGCCGTAGGGACGGGGCGAGAGAAGAGCAAGCGTTTGAACAGGGGGCGGGCCAGGCGAGACGAGAAAAGCCGCCGGCCAATTGAGCGTGTTCCCGGCAGCGACATCAGGCGCGGCAAAAGGCGCGACTCCAGGCGAGCGCCCACCGGCGCGTGCAGGATGAGGCCATCGAGTGGGGCGGCGTGTTGAGCCAATTCCAGGGCAATTGAGCCGCCGATGCCATGCCCCAGCACAATTAAGGGGCGAGGCTCGGCTTTAAGCAGGCCGGCCAGGTAGGCGGCGTAGTCGTGCAGAGTGCGCAGGGAGGCATCGGCCGGAGCGCCGGCAAAGCCGGGCAGGGTGACGGCGTGGAAGCGAACCACAGCAGGAATAAAAGGCTTGACCCGCTCAAAACGAAACGCTCCGCCGCCATTGCCGTGAACGGCTACCAGGGTAAGTTGAGGATCGAATGCACAACGGCTCATCGGCAGACCTCAGAGGGCTGAGTTCCCTTTAAGTTCCCCCCAGTGAAAGCCAGGTAAAGCCCAGGAGACGCCCAATACGTTGCCTCATTTCCGGGGTAACGCGGCTCTGGCTCTCTTGGGCCAAAACCAGCACCACCCCAAACACCAGTAAGACATTGGTCATCAAGAAAAAGATAAATTCTTCGATAGGCAGAACTCCGCCCAGGTAAATTTGGAGCGATTGGGCCGGGTCAATTGTCCAGACGCCGGAGCTGATAGCCAGGGCATCGGCCAGGCTGAGGTACAGGGTAACGGTTGAGAGGGTTAGCCCAATCAAGCGGCGATGCCGCCACAGGATGTCTAACCCAAAGCCGATTTGAAACATGACCGGCGGCAAGGCCCACCCCAAAATCAGGGCCAGGTAAACGCCCGGCGACCAGCCCCAGGCCAAAACAGCGGCCATAGCCAGCCACAGCAGCCCCAGGCTAAAGAGCAAAAGCCGGCGCAGCCAATGGGGCAGAGGCTGTGGTTGAGCCTCAACCGGCAGGCGGCGAGCCAGGTAAAACAGCCACAGGCCGGTAAAGATGGGCTGTACGATAAAGAAGGTATATTCCTCAACCGGCACCCAGCCAATGGTCAACCCCGTCACCAAGTCCGGGTTGTACCACCACACGCCCGTCGCTACCAGGTAGTTATCCCAGGGGGTAGTGTAAAGCAGCGCCACCACGATATGACCCAGCAGTACGCTCCAGGCCGGCCAACCGCCCAGCGCCGCCGGCAAAGGGCGTCCCCGGCGCCGGTCTAACCAGGTGAGCAGCAGCAGCAGCAGGATGGGCAGAGCCAAAAATTGAGCCAGAAAACCAAAGTAAGTCATGGGGTATGCTCTCCTAATAATTCCAGGCGCGGCCCCTCCGGGGTGTCGAGCACCTGCCAACCCTGTTGGGCCAGCTCCTGGCGCAGGGCGTCGGCGGTGGCCCAATCTTGTTTTAGCCGGGCGATTTGGCGCTGCTCCACCAGCGCCAGCACGTGCGGCGGTGGTTCTGGTTGGGTTGACGCCAGTTCCGGCGGCGTGGTTTCCAGGAGCTGGGCCTGCTGCCACACGGCGGCGGGCAGGCCGGCCTGGGCCGGGGGCAACTGCCAGGGGCCAAATTCTGACAGGGGAAAAACTTCACCCCGGCGATATTTTTTTTCAAGCTCCGGTTTGAGCAGGGTGACGCTGCCCTGGCCTATCACTTGCCCCTGCCCGGCCTGTAAATTCATAACCAGGGCGGTGTGCTCGTCCAGGCCGATGATGGTGGCCGGGGGGGGAAGCAGGGTGAGCAGTTGTTGAAAGCGGTTTTGGCCCAAATAACAATGGCTGGTATCCAGGTTGTCTCCGCCGTCGGTGTTGTTCCAATGGGGGATAAACACGAGGGGTAAGCCATAGGGGCCAAACAAATCCAGGCCCTGCTTCCAGTGCAAATCTTCGCCCACTTTGTAAATCTCATAGACCGGCACGGTATAGGCGCTGACGGCCAGGGTAGTCGCACTGGCCAGAACCAGGGCGGCCCCCAGACGGTGGCGCGCTACCAGGCTGTGCCAGGCCAGGCTGTTTTGCAATTGGCGCACGGCGTAAGTGGGGCTGCCGGGGCCAAGAAAGATAACATTAGAGCCGTAAAGCGGCGCTATGATGTCTGGATTATCCGGGCTTAAGGCTGTGCCGCGCCGGCGAGCGGGTACAATGGTAATTTGAGGGTGATAGTTTTGGAGCCGCTGTTGGATAAAATTGGCTACCTGTCCGGCGACCCAGGCCGAATTTGGCTCAAAGCCGGCCGGAGTTTCGAGCACGGAAATGTGAATGGGGGGGTCTAAACGGCTAAAGAGCCAGTCATAAACCCGTCGCCCGCTGGCCGATATTTCACCGGAACCAAACAGCACGATCAAACCTGGTTGGGTTGGCATGACTCCTCCTTGGCCTGGGCATAGGCTGCCAGGGCGCGTTCCCTGGCCTGATGATGCTCAACAATCGGCAGGGGATAATCCTGCCCCAACCGGCAGCCGGCTTGCTGCTGCACCACTAAGGGCATATCCCAGGGGGTATGGAGATACTGCAGCGGTACTTTAGCCAGTTCCGGCAGCCAGCGGCGAATATAGGCCCCGCCGGGGTCAAACTTGGTACCCTGCAAAACTGGGTTGAAGACCCGGAAATAAGGCGCCGCATCGGCCCCGACGCCGGCCGTCCACTGCCAGCCGCCGTTGTTGGAGGCCGGGTCGCCATCTATTAAGTGCTGCATAAACCAGCGCTCGCCCTGGCGCCAATCAATCAACAAATCCTTGACCAGAAAGGAAGCGGCAATCATCCTGGCCCGGTTGTGCATCCAGCCGCTGGCGGCTAACTGGCGCATGGCCGCATCTACCACCGGGTAGCCGGTACAGCCCGCACTCCAGGCGGCAAAGTCGCGCTCATCGTTGCGCCAGGGGATGCGCTCATATTCCGGCCGCAAGCTGCCCCGGCGCACCTGGGGAAAATGGTGCAAAATAGAGATGTAAAACTCGCGCCAGATTAATTCATTGAGCCAGGTTTCGGCCCCTGGCCGGGCTTGCTCCATCGCTGCCAACGCCTGTACCGCCGCCTGCCGGGCCGAGAGCATGCCAAAGCGCAGGTAGGGGGATAATTGGGAAGTGCCATCCAGGTCAAGCCGGTTGCGGTTTTGGGTGTAGCTATTGATTAAGCCGTTCAAGCGGTCGGTGAAGCCATCTAAACGCCACCGGGCTTCGGCTTCGCCAGGCGGAAAGGGTGCGGCAGCGGGCAGACCCGGAGCGGTTGGAAAGGGATCACTGTCCAGGTTGGCGGGAGTTGAGATATGCGACGGTGCGGGCAGCAGGCTGGCCGGGGTAGGCGGCGGCAATGATTTCCAGGTTTTGCTGAAGGGGGTAAAGATGGTATAGGGTGTGCCATCCGCCTTTTGCACTGCCGCCGGTGGGTAAACCGTTACCCCGCCGACCAATTGCAGCGGCAAATGCCGGGCTACCAGGGCATCGCGCCGGCGGGCATACGGCGAAAAATCTTCCTCGGCCACGATGACGGCAGCGCCGTTTTGGTGGAGCAGTTGGGTCAGCCGGGCCAGCGGGTCGCCCTGCCTCACGATGAGATAGCTGCCTCGCCGGGCCAGGTCGTCTGCCAGGCGGCGCAGCCCGCCCAGCAAAAAGGCCAGCCGTCTGGGGGCGGCATAGGGCGACGCCAGCAGAGCCGGGTCGAGAATGAAGGTTGGAATCACCTGGCCGGCCAGGGCCAGGGCGGCTGTGAGAGCTTGATTATCGGCCAGCCGCAAGTCGCGGCGAATCCACCAAATGGGTGTGGTCATTAATATCCTCTGTTGAATTTTTAGCCCCTAAACGCCTGCTTCTCACATTTGCCCGTATCGCCTAAAGCCGGCTTTGACCGGGCCGGCGCCGGCACGGCCGCTCCCAGTTCAGCCAGGATACTGCCGGCCACCCGCAGGCCACCCAGGGCTACTGCGGCTGTAGACTGGCCGGGAAAGATGCTGTCGCCAACCAGCCACAAGCCCGGCCCCAGGCGCGGCCCCCAGGGGCGGACCAGGCTGGTGTGGGGAAATCCACCTACCCAGCCCCCTACCCGGCGGGTAAAACGCTGAAAAGTGACGGGTGTGCCCGGCAACACCAGTTCGGCCGCCGGGCGCAGGCCGGGCAAGGCAATTTCGGCGGCAGCCAGCAGGCGTTGGGCCAGGCGCTCTTTGTGCGCTTCATAGGCGGAGCGATCCTGCTCAAACAAACGCCACCATGGTTCCAGGCGGGTGTGGGTGCTGATGGTTAAGGCGCGCCGGCCGGCCGGGGCGCGGGTTTTATCCCAGGCCGGACTCAGCGATAAAAAGACCGTATTGCCTTCGGCCAGGGGTTCCCACACGATGACCTGATGGTGCAAGGGGAGGTTGGCGGGTAGGGCCGACTCAGCCAGGCCCACGTACAGCATGCCGGCCCCCCAGCCATCAAAGGAGGCCCGGCTTTGCGGCGACGAGCCGGCCAGGCGGCGGAGCGAGGGCGGCAGAGGGTCATCCAGCAGCCGGGCCAGATTCCAGGGCGGCAGGTTGGCAATCACCAAATCGGCCGGGTAAGAGCGGCCGCGTTTGGTTTCTACCGCTATAGGCCGGCCCCGCTCAAGCACAACCCGGCTGGCTTCCTGGCGATAATGAACCTGACCGCCGTGTTGGCGCACCGCCTGGGCCAGGGTTTGGGCAATGGCCCCCATTCCGCCGCTCAGGTGGACAAGGCCGCGCCGGGGCAAATCGAGCGCCGCTGCGCCGTACAGAGCGTTGGCGCTTTGACTGGTAGCCTGGGCGGCGATGAGCAGTTGTCCATCCACAAACAGGCGCAGCCGTTCCGGGGCATGGCGAAGATGGGCGGCCACAGGACGAAAGGCGTCGGCCAACAACCGGGGCAGGCTGGAGGTGGAGTGTTGGTTGAGCCAGGCCGCCCCGGTGCGAGTAAGTTGGATCAGGTCGGCCAGAGTTTGGGGAGGCCAGGGTGGGGCGTGCAGAGCCAGGCTCCACAGCAGGTCGGCGGTGTGTTCCTGCCAGCGAAAAAAAGGTTCGGCCTGGGGGCCAAAGGCGCGCCGGTGTTCTTGCCAGCGCGTTTCATCGCTCCAGCGGGTTATAGCAGCGCCGTCGGGCAGATGAACCTGCATGGCGGCAGGATGGGCCGGTTGAGCCGGCCAGTGGTCAAGGCCGACCGCCTGGGCCACCGCCTCCATTGGCCCGCCGGGGTAAAAGCCGCCGGCCAGGGTAGCGCCGGCGTCAAAGCGGTAGCCCTGGTGGTAAAATGTGCCGGCGCAGCCGCCGGGATAGACATGGGCTTCCAAAACGGTTACATCCAGACCGGCGCGGGCCAGCAGAGCGGCCACCGTCAGGCCGCCCACTCCGGCGCCAATTACAACTAGGCGCTTCATCACCGTGCATCCGGCTTAACCGAATGGCAGTCGTCTTTGACTTTGATGGTCAGGAATAGCCGATTAGAAATTTTTGTTCCAGGCGCGCCAGGGCGCAGCGTTGGCTGGTAAAGCACAGCTTTGTCACCCCAGAACAGGCAATCAGGCCGGGATCGAGGTGTGGTCCAGGTCATACTTTTTGTTCTCTAGCAGGCTGCGCGTTTTCCAGCCCCGGTATGCAAACAATAGGGGCATGCTTAACCACATGCCCAGGCCGACCAGTCCCCACCAGGGGTGGGGGCGTAAAACCGCCTCAACCTCATCAATCACCTCGGTGGTGAATTGGTCAAGCGGTATAAAGCGGTGCCGGTGAACCCAGCGGGTAAAGGGGCCGGCCAGTTGGCGGTCGGTAAAGCCGTTAGGGCCAGTTTGCTCAATCTGAGCCACCCAATGAATGGGGACAGGGCCCAACCAGAGCGTAAAATCCATGATGTCCCCCTCACCCAAAGAGGCGGGGGCGGCGTGAACCTGCACGACGGTGGGCGGTGGGGTGATGG
>CAZDMM010000472.1:0-6134 GCA_964505845.1 uncultured Caldilineaceae bacterium | reverse complement strand
AGCTTGAAATGGGATGGTAGATGAGGCGGCCGGTCCGGTCTACCAGATAGGCCGTGCCTTGCTCACCCACCTTTAATTTTTGAATCTCCTGGCCCAACCGCTGAAAACTCAGGTAAAAACGGCCGGCCAGAACCCCAACAAATTCACCATTAGGTTTTTCAATGGGCACGGCAATCACAATAATATCCTCGCCAGACCCCGGTTCTTTGATAATATCAGAAAAAATAGAGGTTCGCAGGGTTTGAGCATCTCTAAAATACGGTTCCTGAGAAAAATCCTGGCCGTTCAAATCCGGTCGCAGCGGCTCGGTGACGCTGACAAAGCCCTTGGCATCAAGAATAATGATACCGCCGTCGGCGGTAAAGTCTGCCACCAAGTCGGGCGCCCGTTCCAGGGTGGCCTCCTGGAGCGTTGGCTCGCCGGACTGCATTTCATTTTGATTTGCCAGCGTTTTTAAGCCTCTCACAAATGCCTCAATGCTTTCCGAGAGGCGCTCGGCCGAAACATTGGCCAGTTCCTGGTCTCGGCTCTCGGCCAGCGATTGCGACACCTGCTGATAAGCCAAAAAGGTGATGCCTACGCTCAAAACGAGCATCAGCGACAGTAAGGCAATAATGAGCAGAATTGCCTGAGAGCGCAGCCGGGTAGCCCAGTCTTTTAAGGCATGCCAGCGCTGGCGCAATGGCCGGATGATAAGCTCTGGCTTCATGGCAGTTTTACCTCAAGCGCCTTCTGGCCCAGCCTTTGGGCTTTGTTTAAGGCTATGGCTGGATCTGTGCCATAAAAAGCAGCCTTCACGGCATCGGTAAAGGCTCGTTCCGCTTCTGGGTATACATCCAGGCGGTAGGGGCGCGCCGCTTTCAGTTGGTTAAAAAAGGGCAGCAGCAGCAGATTTTCTCTAAAATAGGGCGAGGTCGTTAGCCAGGTTTTGGCCGGATAGCGTCCCAAACGCCGGCCCATGGGGATAGCGTAATGATCGCTTGTCACCCATTTCATAAACTCAAAGGCCACCTCTTGATGACGCGCCCCTTTGGGGATAAAGAGGCCGGTGCTGCCCAAAACCGAAGCCGCGCTTTCACCGGCCGGGGTTTTGGGTAACTGGGCAACTCCCAGCGGGAAATCTGGAATAGTTGATTGGATCAGATGGATATCCCACGGCCCGCTAAAATACATGGAAACTTGCTCCTGCAAAAACTGTTTGCGCGGGTCTTCGTAATCATGCGGGCGGGTGGTAGGTCGCTGGCCATAGCCATTGCTGGCCATTTCGGTTAAAAAGCGCAAGGCGTCAATATTGTTTTTTGAGTTCAAGGTTAAGGTGAAGCCGGTTTCTGGCGTACCCACTAATAAGTCGCCGCCGGCGCTGGCTAGCCAGGTATATACATACCAGGGGTCCGAAGTTAGCCCTAAACCATAGCGATTCTCGGGTGGAGGCTTGGTGAGGGCCGCGGCAGCGTTTGAAAAAGCCACAATATCAAAATTTTGCTCAGGTGTTGGCAGGTTGGCCGCACCAAAATGCTGGCGATTGTAAAGTAAAACCAGGGTGTAAATATCCAGAGGAATCCCGTAAAGATCCCCGCGCCAGGTGACTTCTTGCAGAGCGGCAGGCAAAAAATCTTTGCGAGCCTGGGGGTCTACCTGTTCCCACTCCTGCCAACGCCGGCTGACAGGTTCGGCCAGGCCCTGACCGGCCATAGCATACACATGGCCCTGGACCACGTCGGGGGGCGCTCCAACCTGGAGGGCGCGTTTGAGTTTGGGCGGGATGCTCTCGCGCACAAAAGATTGAATTTCAATCTTTACCTGGGGATAGGCCAGTTCAAAATCCTTGGCAATTTGGTCAAAGAGATCATCGTTCTTGGTAAAATCTAAATCAAGCCAAACTTCCAGGGTGATATTATCTTTGGGGATATTGGGGTTGAGGGGAGGAGGGTCGCCGACAAAAGGTTCGTCAATCTCTACCACTGCGGACGAGGTTGAACCTGAGCCGCAGGCTGCCAACCATAACAGGGCCACTACCAACCAAATAAAATGTTTATCCATTCCCCCGGCCCGTTGTAATCCAACCCTTGCGCACCGCGTGCATCACTGCTTCGGTACGAGAGCTGACGCCCAATTTGGAAAAAATATTAGAGAGGTGCGCCTGCACCGTGCGGTCGCTGATAAACAGATTTTTGCCAATCTGTTTATTGCTCAACCCCTCACCGACCAGTTGCAGGATACCCAGTTCTCGTTCAGTTAAGCCGTCATACTGATCCGGGCTGCCCGACAGCACTTCGGGCAGACTTTTACCGCTGGTAAACTGAGCCACCACTTTACCGGCCACTACCGGCGCCAGGGCCGATTGTCCGGCCGCAACCGTCCGAATGGCCCGTACTAACTCGTCAATCTCGGCCGTTTTAAGCAGATAACCATTGGCCCCGGCTTGCAGCAAGGCAAACACATATTCATCATCATCGTGAGCGGTCAGCACCAGCACATACACCTTTGGACATTCGGCTTTGATGCGGCGGGTGGCTTCTACGCCGGTCAATTTGGGCATGCGCACATCCATCACCACCACATCCGGCTGAAGTTCATGCGTCAGCCGCACCGCCTCCTCCCCATCCGAGGCTTCCCCCACAATATGGAAATCCGGTTGTCGTTCTAATAATTCTCGCGTTCCAGAGCGCACCACCGCATGGTCATCGGCCAGCAGGATACGGATACGTTTACTGTCGGCACTCATCTTTATAACCCTTCTTGGTTAATTTTCTCAATTATACCATTATAAATCAACAAAGAGAAAACATAAAACGTAATAGTCGGCCTCTCTTAATGGCTCATTAATTTTTTCGCCTAAAATAGAGGTAAAAGCTATAATGCCACCTACTGCCGCTAAGGATTTGCTCATGAAACATTTGCACAAACCCAAAATTCGCAATATCAGCGTCCGTAGAACTTATTATCAGGGCGAGCCGGTTTTTTTGATCCATGATAGTTTGCGCTTAACCGAAGGGGCCGTGGTGCTACCGCAGGTTTTAGGACCACTGGTGCTGCTGTGCGACGGTTCGCACACCTTAACGGAGATTCAAACGGCTTTAGAGGTTCGGTACGGCCTGCGGCTGACCACAGATTTGTTAAAAAACCTGGTGACTCAGTTTGATCAAGCCCTGCTGCTAGAAGGCGAAACGTTTGAGCAGGCCAACCAGCGGGCCATAGCCGATTACCGGGCTGCTCCATATCGTCCCCCGCTCTCGGCCGGCCACTCTTACCCGGCTGAACCGGAAACCTTGCGTCAAACCTTGCAAGGCTATCTTGACCAGGTGGGCGACCCGGCGCCAGCCGATCCTTCCTGCCGGGCCATGATCAGCCCTCACATTGATTATGAGCGTGGCGGCCCGGTTTATGCCCAGGTGTGGGCTAGCATGGCCCAGGCAGTTCGCCAGGCTGAACTGGTTATCATTTTTGGCACCGACCACAACGGCGGCATACCTGCTTCGCTCACCTTGACCTGTCAAAATTACGCCACCCCGCTGGGTGTTATGCCCACCGACCAAGAATTGGTAAAGTGCATGGCCCAGGCTTTAGGTCCGCACACGGTCTTTGCCGGGGAGCTCCTCCACCGGGGTGAATGGTCTATTGAACTGGTGCTGGTGTGGCTTCAACATTTGCGGGCGGGCAAGCCATGCCCTATCTTACCCGTTTTGGCAGGTTCATTCCACCATTTTATGACCGGCCAGGCCAGGATTGAGGAAGAAACCAAATTTAGAGTTTTTCTCGATGTGCTGCGCCAGGAAATGGCTCAACGGCGCACCCTCATTGTGGCTTCCGGTGACCTGGCCCACCTGGGGCCGGAATTTGATACCCCACCCCTTGACCGGGCCGCCCAGCTTCAAATGGAACAGGATGACCAATCTTTATTGGCCAGCTTGCGCCAGGGGCAAGCTGACGCCTTTTTTGATTTTATGCAGGCCGGCCAGTACGAGCGCAACGTGTGCGGCTTCTCGCCTTTCTATTTTACCATGAGCTTGTTGGGCCAGACCCAAGGTAAAACCATTGCCTATGCCCGCTGCCCCGCCGAGCCTAACGGCCGGGGCTTCAATCCCAATGGCTCCTCCTTTGTCTCGGTCTGCGGCTTAGTTTGGGAGTAAAAAGAGGTTTGAAATCCAAAATGACCAACCTCATTCACCATCTGGAACAATATAAGCAGCTCAACGGCCCGCCCATCCACAGCACCCCTTTTTATGTAGGGCAGGACATCATCGCCTGCCTGGTCTCGCTGCAACCCGGCGCTGTTGTACCGGAACACTCGCATGAGCATCAGGATGAAATCTTTGATGTTATTGAAGGCGAAGGTACGTTTGTGCTGGCCGGGCAAGCCTTGACCCTAAAACCGGGCATGACCATCTGCGTGCCGGCTAATACCCCACACAGTTTACAGGCCTTAAACCAGCCCTGGATTTTGCGTGAAACCGTCCACCGGCGAATTTATGCGCGGCAGGCGCTCAAACGCGCTTTGTGGAAACGTTGGCAAAAATTTTGGAACCGCCAGGCAGCATGAGCCAGCCCGCTCGACCGCGCCGCTACTACCCGGCCCAGGCCCGCCCATCAAAAAAAGCCCGGCATAACTGCACCCTGATTTTCTACAAACCCTATAAAGTTCTCAGCAGTTTCACCGACCCTGAAGGCGTCCATGCCACTCTCAGCAACTACATTGATGTGCCCAATGTTTACGCCGCCGGGCGGCTGGATTACGACAGCGAAGGCTTGCTGCTCCTCACCTCTGATGGCCGTCTGGCCCATCAAATCACCCATCCCAGGCACAAACTCCCCAAAACCTATCTGGTCCAGGTTGAAAACATCCCCACAGAAGCTACCCTGGCCCAGCTACGCCGGGGCGTGGTGATCCAGGGTGAAAAAACCCGGCCGGCCCGGGTTGAACTTTTGCCGGCCGAACCGCCGCTGCCGCCGCGCCCGGAGCCTATCCGCCAGCGGGCCACCATTCCCACCGCCTGGCTCAAAATTACCCTGCGAGAAGGCCGCAAACGTCAGATCCGCAAAATGACCGCTGCTGTTGGGCATCCCACCCTGCGGCTTATCCGCATTGCCATCGGCCCGCTCACGCTGGGCAGCTTAACCCCCGGCCAATGGCGCCATTTAACCGCGTCTGAGCTTGACTCGTTGAGGCGCAGCCTGACCCCTATATCCCCCTAATTTTAGGGCTAACCAGAACAGTAAATTCCCATTACTATAAATTCAACCCGATCGGTATTATTTTTGTCGGGATTCTATTGATTTTATATCTTCCATTTTAGCTCATGACCGTATATAATAATAGAAGGATAACAGCGATAAACCCAGGTTGGGTTCATCAAATCCAAGATAGGCAAATCATTTTCTGGAGTCCGGGTGTGAAAACTGCCCCAGCCGCCGCCATCACAGAGGCCCAGGCCCTGTCTCAAACCCTGCAGCAGCATCTTCTGGCCCTGACTATCTCCCTCAAAGGGCGATTATCCCCCAAAGATGAGCAAATCCTGACGAGTCTTTTGCAGACCCAATTAGATCTGCAGACCGTACTGGCCGAATTACCCACCGCACCCCCTGATCTATTTTCTCCCATAGGAACATCGTCTACGGTCAATGAAGCTGATAATCCTGTCTATGCGCAGGCTATGCAGTACGCTCGTGATCTGGTTAAGGCTATCCGGCAGAAAAAAGAACACCAACGGCGGCTGGAATTAACTTCACAGCAGCTCATTCGAGCAGAAAAGTTGGCTACCGTTGGCCGGGTTGCTGCCACAGTCGCCCATGAATTAAACAATATCGTCACCCCTTTATTAATGTATGCCAAATTAATTCAAGACGAGGCCGAGGGGGATGACAAGGTGGAAATTGCCGAATATGCCGGACAAATTACCACCATTGCTATGCGAGCCTCTGACATGTTACGGCAGTTGGTTGACGCCTCACGGCCTGAGTCGGCCACGCCTATCCCGGTAGATTTGAGCCGGGTCATTGATAATGCCCTCAATTTACTTTCACCCCGCCTTAACAAACAGAAGATCAGGGTAGAAGAAAGATATCCTCACCACTTACCGTCAGTCCTGGGCAATCCAAGCCAGTTGGAACAGGTCTTTATTAACATTGCGCTCAAT
>CAZDMM010000471.1:0-6142 GCA_964505845.1 uncultured Caldilineaceae bacterium | reverse complement strand
GAGCAGCCAGAAGGGAACCAGGAACCAGGCCGTCGGTTTGCTGGCGCAGGCCAGCCCAATAGCGGCTGAACCGAGCCATGTCCAGACCTCAAAGGGCTCAAAGCCCTTTGAGGTCTTAGCCTGTTCCCGTTGGAGCAGCCACAACCCCAATACCAGCCAGAATAGCACAAAAGAGTCATTCTGCCCAAAAATAACATCGCTGGCTAAAATTGGATTCAGGCCAATGAGCATCACTGCCAGCAATTTATCGGGCCAGGCGAGGGCCAACCCCTGCGCCAGCCAGAGCGTCAAGCCAAACAGCGCCACATAAACCAAACGCTGGTCAAACCATCCCCACAACCCCTGGCTCAACAGATAAAACGGCGTCGAAAAAATGAAGGTCCAGGGCAGATAGGGGTAATGGTATAAAGCGGTTCTAAATTCAATGCCCCACTCGGCCATGGGGGTGTTTAAATAATCTTCAACATATGGATTTTTCCCGGCCAGGAAATATTGGATGGTGGCCTCAGTTTGAATGACGCCGCCATCATGCGTATAGGCGGCCGGGCCGGTAATATGGCGCAGGCCCACCAAAAGGATAGTCTGCCCCAACACCAGCACGGCGATGATGGCATAAATGAACGCCAACTTGAACTGGAACGTGCGCTGTGATCCCAAAAAATCGCTGGCGGCGTCGGCGACCAGGTACAGCACGGTCAGCCCAAAAGCTGCGCTGATGAGCGTAAGCGTCACCGGGTCCGACAGCCAATCGGCTAGCAGCGTCAGGCTGCCCGCCGACCACCACCCCCCAACCAGCCGCCGCACATCCTCGTGGCGCTGCGGCAAAACCAGGCCGGCCAGCGTGTCAATACGCACCCGGGCTATGACCAGGATAAATAAGATTAAGACATCAAAGGATTTTTTCACGCCCCGTTTGCCAGAGCCAGATTATACCATGAGGTTGAAGGGGTAAAAACTTAAGCGGATGTCATGCGGATTTTAAGGGAGATGCCTTTGGTGCTGATAATGAAGCGTCTCCAAATTGACAAAGTGACTCTTTACTTTTACCATACAGGCAACTGCAATCCACTTTTTGGGAGGTTATGATGATCTCACCGGTGCGCATCCAACATGTCAGCATTCCTCGCCCACGGGGCAGCGACGAGGCCACGCGAGCTTTTTATGGCCAATTGTTAGGGCTGGAGGAAGTGCCCTGCCCTAAATCAATTCAGCATTTAGACCTGATCTGGTTTCGGCTGGGAGATTTGGAACTGCATCTATTTGCCTCAGACCCCTTTGATGACCCCACCGGTCGCCACTTTTGCTTTGTAGTAGATGATGTCCAACAAGCCTGGGATCGGCTGGTTGAGGCGGGTTATAAACCCTGGCGGCCCGACCCCATCCCCGGCCGGCCGCGCTTTTTCTGCAATGACCCTTTCAACAATACCCTGGAGTTTACCAAAATTGAGGCCAACTATTTGGAGCTTGAAGCGCAGGCGGAACTTTAGAAAATCTGCCCGGAAGCCACCCACTGCTGGCTGCCAGAAACCCTTAAAGGTCTTAAAGACTTTTAGGGTCTGGATGCTGGGGTAGCTGGCTATGCCCTCAGCTATCCTGACTGCCTGCCGTTACGCCGCCCTAATCCTGATTCTGGCCATTGGTGCGGCCTGCGTTCCGCCCACCCCGCCGCCTTCGCCCACGCCCCCTGCCACAGGCTCAGGGCAAACGCTGCCGGCCGCTACCCGCACCGCTACGGCGGTCAAAGCCGCCGCCACCGCGCGCCCGGCCGCCACGCCCACCCCAACCCGCACTCCCATCCTGGCCGTCACACCCTCAATCACCCAAATTGTGGTTTGGGAGAATTTGCCGGAGGCCCAGGCCAAAGCTTTGGCTGAAGACGCGCGGGCCTTTCAGAAAAAATCGCCCTACTTTACCGTCAGCCTGCGCCATTACGAGCGGTCGGAAGATTTTATGACGCCCCTGCAAGCGGGTGAAATTGGCTTTGATGTGGCCCTGGTTTCGCCGGCGCTGCTGGGCAGCCTGTGGACGGCGCAGCAGGTGGCCCCCCTCTCTGACTTTTTTGCGCCCAGCTTTCTGGATAATTTTGCCGCCATTACCCTGCAAGGGGCCAGCCGCCAGGGCCAGGTGTGGGGGCTGGCCGATACGGCCGGCTTTCATCTGCTTTTGTATTACAATCGGGATGTGGTTGATACCCCGCCCGCCGATACCAAAGAATTGGCCAGGTTTGCCCAACGCCTGGACGAGCAGGGCCGGCTTCAGGGCCGCATTCTGGGCTTGAATAGTTATGACCCCTTGTGGCTGGCCCCCTGGCTGCCGGCCTATGGCGGCTGGCTGGTTGACCCGCAGGGCCGGCCCAGCCTCGATACCCCGGCCATGCAAGAGGCGCTGCAGCTTTACCTGGATTGGCATGATAAAACAAAAGGCATTGCGCCCGTGGCCAGCTATGACGAGGTGCGGGCGCAGTTTATGGCGGGCGTGCTGCCGCTGGTGATTGACGGTGATTGGGCCATTGGCGAGCTGGCTCGCGCCGACAACCTGGATTGGGGCGTCGCGCCCCTGCCCGGCGTGGTGTTAGACGAGGGAACTCAACCGGCGGCTCCGCTGGTGCTGGCTCGCTACTGGGTGATCAGCCGCACCGCTAGCGGCGACAGGGCGCTGGCTGCCGCCTCGTTTATGGAATTTGTGACCCGCCCGGAGCGGCAGTTAGATTGGGCCGGGCGTTTTGGCCTGCTGCCTACCCGCCGCGAGGCGTTGGACGACCCGCTTATCGTCAACGACTCCGCCCTCCGCATCAGCGCGGAGCAAATGCTGGCCGGCCGGGCCATTCCCCTGGGGGTCAACCCCGATGCCCTGTTGAACGCCCTGCGCGAGCCGCTGCGCCAGGCCCTGGCCGGGGAGCTAACGCCGGAAGCAGCGGCCAAGCTGATGCAAGAAAACGCCAATTCAAAATAGCAACCTGCCCTGAACAAAAATTTACCGCAAAGGACGCTGAGGCAATAAACCTTAAAACTCAGCCCGTAAAGCGTGGGGCTGAAAGTGTTTTTCGCTTTTCGCTCCACGTCTTCAGGTTAGCTACTTTACGGTAA
Organism: uncultured Caldilineaceae bacterium; assembly: GCA_964505845.1. Taxonomy (GTDB): domain Bacteria; phylum Chloroflexota; class Anaerolineae; order 4572-78; family J111; genus DSQQ01. Next base: position 3,056 of record CAZDMM010000471.1, on the reverse strand, counting down.
AAACTTGCTCCCCCACATTCTCAAACCCGCCCGCCGTAGTTTTGTAAACCACAACCTGCACCGACTCCGGTGCAACACCCTCCGGCAGCCGCAGCGCGTACACATCCCGCACCAGCTCGCCAGGCCGCCAGCGGCTGGTAGGATAGAGTCCCCACACCGGCCCATGATCCTGGATCAAGGCTGACCCGTTTGCCATTATGACCTGTCCCCCCACCAAAGGCCGCACCGAAATGGTGTAATCTTCCAAAATAGGTTGTTCGGTGCGCCAATACAGGGCCACCTGCCAGTTGGCCCGTTCCGGCCGGGACGGCAGCGTATCGCCGGTGGGGATTTGTTGCCAGCCGGCCAATTTTAGCCTGTTGCCAAACGGCAGACTCAGCGGGTGAGCCGCCGCCGGAAGCCGGGTCAAAGGCTGCTCGGCCAACAAGATAAGCTGCTCCCCAGCCGCCTGGGGATGGGTGTCCAAGAACGGTAAATTTTTGAGGCTGGCGGCAGCCTGGCGGGTAATATAGTAAGACAGGTTGCCGGCTTGTCCTACAGGCAAAAGAGGGGTAAATTTGCCGGGGCCGGCGCTGAGCAATAACCCCTCGCCCTGACCCCAGATAGTTTGCAAATACTGCAAGGCTACCCGTTCGGGAAAGTCGGCGGAGATAACGGCCGGGGGCTGGGGTCGGTCGGCCAAAATGGCCCAACCGGGATCAAGGCCGGTATCGCCGGGTAAATTGCGCTGGTTGGCGCGGGGCAGGTTGGTGGCGAAGCGGTAAGCAAACAGCAGAATGAGCAAGGTCAGTAAAACGTAAAATGTAAAACGTAGGGTGTGTTGCGTGTTGCGTGTTGCGTGATACTTGACGCCTGATACTTGACGCCTGATACCTGATACTCCCGCTGCAACCCCTACGATAAAAATCGGATAGGCCGGGAGGATCACCTGAAACCAGTTGCCAAAGCGATAGAGCCAGCAGAAAATAAGATAAATTGCTAGGGTGCTGTAGAGAAAAACGGCCCGGCGGCGGCTCAAACAGGCCAGGCCAACGAGTCCGCCCAGAAAAACAGGCCAGGTTAACTCATGCCACAGCAGCGAGGGGAACTCGGCGGTAAAGAAATTTTGCAGCGAGAGACCCGGCGCCAGCTCGTCGCGGCCCTGTTGGATGGTCAAAAACTTGATAAACCAATCCCAGGCGCTTGACCACGGGCCGGCCCCGCGCCATTCTGGGTGCAGCGCTCCGCGGATGAAGACATAGCTATAGCTCAGCAAGGGTATCAGCGCCAACCCGGCGGTTTGCAGGATGAGTTTGGGCCTGAGGAGACTGGGTTGGCCTTTTTTGGAAAAGATGAACCACAGCAGCGGCGGCAGTATGAACAGCGTTGTCACCATGTTAGCCAGCATCGTGCCGCACACCAAAGCCAGCCCCAGCAAAAGCGCGTCGCGGGGCCGGTCATCCCAGCGCCAGGCCAGCCAGATGAGCAGCAGGGTTTGGCAAATGGCGCTGGTGTACTGCTCGGTGGTGACGCTGTAATACCAGAAAAAATAGGTGACGGCGTAAAAGGCGGTCAGGAGGAGGGCGACCGGCCAATCTAGGTGGGCCAGGCGCAGCAAAATGAGGTACAGCAGCAGCAGCGAGGCCAGGCCCCACAGGGTAGAATAAAGCGACAAAATCTGGGTGGGGTTGAAGGCCCAGCCTAACAAGATTTTGCCCCCATGAAACCACACCCAGCCGCCCATGGTATACAAAGGATAACCGGGCGCGTTGCTGGGCCGGGCTTCTACCTGAGCGTATTGGTGGGTAATCAAATCACCGCCGGTGAGTTCATTCGGGCGCAGCCCGTTATCCAGGGTGAAAAGATAGAGGAGCGCGGCCGCTAACAGCAGCAGTACCCCCCCCAGCAGTTGAGGGTGGTTGGCGTTAAGGCCGCTAAGGTTTGATGTGGGCTTGGGCATGGGCCTATCCAGCTTAGAACCTACCCGCAAGCCCGTAGGCCAGCCTCCCTATGCTGGCTGCTGGCGCCTAAGAACGCGCTATCTACGGAGATTTTTGGATAGGCGCTTACTATAACAAAGCGGCGACTCTTTGTCAAAAGGCCAAAAATGAGCCTGCCCTCCCTTTGACAGATTGGGTTGAGATAGCTACCATGTTTGCCAATCCTTAAACCATAATTTAGTAATCCGGGGTTAACCTATTTTGTGAGCGAAAATTATTCCGGCCAATTTCCTCGGCAACCAGAAATGCATCCACTGGCCCCTGTCCCTAACCGGCTGCAGCAGGTATTCAGTTACATCCTGATTGTCACCGGCCTGATTCTGCTGGGCGCCGGGGGATGGATGTATTATCAATATCAGGTGGAAGCCAGCAAACCGCCGCCTGCCCGAATTTTGGAAGTCTCGGTGGCCGACCCAACTGAGACGCCCCCCCCTGGCCCTGCTGCTGTGACCCCCACCGCAGCGGTCAAACAGATGGGTGTGGCCCTGGCGCTCTCGCCAACCCGCCCGCCGGCCGCCACCCCTAAACCCACCGAAACGGTGCGCCTGTTCAAGCTGACGCCCTTTGCAAGCCCCTCGGCTACCCAAACGCCTGCGCCTACCGCTACCCCACCCCCTACCGCCACTCCGGTTCCTACCGCCACCCCAGAAGCCGGGCCATCGCTGGCCGATAACCCCCTGGTGGTTGAAACTGAGGCGACCGCGCCGGCTAATATTCCGGCCCCGGCCGCCACGCCGGTAGAAACTTCTCCCATTACCCGCATTGTAGCCCCCAGCATCGGTTTGGATGCGACGGTGATTGCGGTGGGCTGGAAAACCATCACCCTTGATAATGGCAATACCGCCAACGTGTGGGTGGTGGCCGATTATGCCGCCGGTTGGCATAAAAACTCCGCTCTGCCGGGTCAAGGCGGTAATATTGTCCTTTCTGGACACCACAACATCAACGGCGAAGTCTTCCGGCACACCATTGAATTGAATGTGGGTGACGTAGTGACGCTCTATGAAGGCGGTCAAGCCTTTAATTATGCCGTTGTGGATAAGTTCATCGTCAAAGAGAAAGGCGAACCGGAAGCCG
>CAZDMM010000470.1:0-6154 GCA_964505845.1 uncultured Caldilineaceae bacterium | reverse complement strand
TGACCAGGTGGCTCAGGTGGCTGAAAACTTGCGCCTGGTCAGCGAAACCCAAGAGCAGGCCATTCGAGAGCAGTTCATCAACCAGGTGAGCGAAAAGCTGCGGCGAGCGCCCGATATGGAAACCCTGCTTCAAACAGGGGTGGCTGAATTAGCCCGCGTTTTGGGGCCGGCTCGCACTTTTGTGCATCTGAATTCAGGGCAGCCGCCTCAAAATGGAAATGGCGCCAAAGATACCGCCGAATCTACCCAGCACTGACGCTTAGAAGCCGTCAAAAGTTACCCTACTTTTTAGACAGTTTTCTAGAACTAACTTTTGCAAGCAGAAAGGCAGCAGGTATGCCACAGCAGAAATCATTGCAGCAGCCTCAGGATAGCCCAAACTTACCGCCCCACCCTGAGGAGGGGGCTGAATTGTTAGCCCTTAACCAGCAGCTACTTGAACAGAGCCGCTTACTGCAGCAGGCCCAGCAGCGTATCGCGGAATTAGAAGAAAAAATCAGTTTTTTTGACTCCCTCATTCAATATCTGCCTAACCCTATTTTTGTTAAAGAGGCCAATGAGCTGCGGTTTGTCAGTTGGAATAAAGCCAGCGAGAAACTATTTGGCCTGAAGCAAGAGCAGGTACTTGGCAAAAATGATTACGATTTCTTCCCCAAGCAAGAGGCCGACTTTTTTACCAGCAAAGACCGGCAGGTGCTGGCCGGCAACCAGGTTTTAGATATTCCAGAAGAGCCGATCCATACCCCTGATCGCGGCTCGCGCCTGCTGCATACCCGAAAAGTCCCCATTTTGGGGGCCAATGGCCAGCCCAAGTTTTTGCTGGGCATTTCAGAAGATATTACCGAGCGCAAGCAAGCAGAAGAAGCGCTGCGCATCAGCGAAGCCAGGCATCGCGCCCTGGCCGAGGCCATGCCAGATTTGATGATTCGGATGCGCCGCGATGGAACTTACCTTGATTTCCAGGCCCCGCGAGACTTTAAAACCTATAAACCCGCCACCGACTTTGTGGACAAGAACGTGGTGGAGATGCTGCCCCCGGAACTGGCCCAACAACGGCTCGATTACACCAGCCAGGCTTTGCTAACCGGTCAGCCCCAAATCTTTGAGTATACCCTGCCTTACGCCGACGGACTGCATTATCAAGAAGCTCGGATTGTGCCCAGCGGTCCTGATGAAGTTTTAACCATTATTCGGGATGTTACCGACCGAAAATGGGCGGAAGAGTCGCTTCGCAAGAGTGAGGCCAGGAATCGTGCCCTGCTCAACGCTTTCCCGGATTTGATTATGCGCCTGCACCGTGATGGCACTTACCTGGATATCAAGCCGGCCAAAGACGTCAACCCGGTAGCGCCTCCCAGCGAACTGCTGGGTAAGAAGGTGTCTGAGGTACTGCCCCCAGAAATGGCTGAACGGCGTCTGCACACTATAGCGCAGGCGCTCCAAACCGGGCAACCCCAGGTTTCTGAGCAGCAGCTTTTAAGAGATAACCAGTTGCACGATGAAGAAGTGCGGGTTGTAGCCAGCGGGGAAGATGAGGTGTTGGTGATCGTCCGCGACATCACCGAGCGTAAACAGGCCGAACGGCAACTGCGCCAGAACCAGGCTTTGCTGCAAGCCATTATTGATAATACCGCCGCCTCTATTTATGTGCTGGATGCTCAAGGGCGTTTCTTGTTAATTAACAATACCTTTGCCGATCTGTTTAAACTGGATAAGCAAGCCGTTATCGGCAAAACCGATTATGATCTTTTTCCCCACGATGCGGCTGAAGATTATCAAAGCGGCGACTTGGAAATACTTAAGGCCGGCCTCCCGGTTCAGGTAGAGGAACATGTACCCCGCGAGGATGGCATGCACACTTATGTCACCTTAAAGTTTCCCTTGTTTGATGAGTTGGGCCAGCCTTTTGCCTTGTGCGGCATGTCAACCGATATTACCGAGCGCAAACACACCGAAGAAAACCTGGTCAAACGGGCTACCGAGTTGGAAACGGTGGCTGAGGTAAGCACGGCGGTCTCTACGGTGCTTGAAACGGAGATGCTGTTACAGTTGGTGGTTGACCTGGCCAAGAGTCGTTTTAACCTGTACCACGCCCATATTTACCTGCTTAACCAACAGGGCGACACCCTGGTGCTGACGGCGGCCACCGGGGAGGCGGGTCAAAAAATGTTGGAGCAAGGTTGGCAAATACCTTTATCACGGGAGCAGTCGCTGGTAGCTCGTGCGGCCCGCACCCGCCAGGGCGTTATTGCCAATAATGTCCGCTCCCGCCTTGATTTTTTGGCCAACCCCCTGCTGCCAGAAACCCAGGCAGAAATGGCTGTTCCCATCATATCCGGCAGCCATATGCTGGGCGTGCTTGATGTGCAGTCAGATCAATTGGATTATTTTACCGATGAAGACGTGCGGGTGCAATCAGTTTTGGCAGACCAGGTGGCCGCCGGTATCCAAAATGCTCGCTTATTCCAGGAAATACAACTGGCCCTTAACGAAACCGAAGCCCTTAACCGGATCGCCCGTGCCCTGGGGCAGCTAAACAATATCCGCGCCCTGGCCGAAATCGCCCTGGTAGAGTATTTGTATATCCTCAACTTACCGCAAGGCGGCGTTTTGCTGTTTGACGAGGATAAGACAAATGGAACGCTCATTGCCCTGGTACAGCAGTACCGGCTGGTTGAACCGGGCCTGAGGCTGCCTATAGCCGGTAATCCTTCTTATGAGCAACTGCTGGCCCGTAAAGAGCCGGTGTTGATCAAGGATGCGCTGCAAGACCCCTTGTTAGAGCCAGTCCGTGACCAGGTTCATCAATTAAATATAAAATCTCTGCTTCTGGTACCGATTATAACCCGTAATGAGGTAATTGGGGCTTTGGGGGCTGACTCAACCGAAACCATCCACGAGTTTACCCCCAGAGAAATAGCCTTGGTGCAATCTGTCGCAGACCAGTTAGGGGTTGCTATTGAAAATCGGCGTTTGTTAGAAGAGGCCCAAGCTCGCGCTCGCCGTGAACAAGTTTTGCGCGAGGCCACCACCCGCATCCGCAGCGCGGTGGATACCGAGGCTATTATGCGGGCCGCCGTCGAAGAGGTAGGGCGGGCGCTGGATCGTCCGGCCTTTATTTACCTGGGGCAAAATCAACAGCAGCCTGGACTGCCAAGCATCGTTGAACCAGGGCTGGAGGTAACTGCAAAATGAGCAACGGACAGGCTAAAGCAACAATTGAGACCTTGATTGAGCCAAATGGCACAGCCAAACCTGAGGTGGAAGAACTATTACCCTTCTTTGAATTCTCGCTGGATTTGCTGTGTATTGCCGGCATGGATGGCTATTTCAAACGCTTGAATCCGGCCTTTGAGCAGACTCTTGGCTGGCCCGCCCCTGAGCTGATGGCTAAACCATTTCTGGATTTTGTTCATCCCGATGATAGGGCGGCTACCCTGGCCGAGGTCACCAAACTGGCGGAAGGTATTCCGGTCACTAACTTTGAAAACCGTTATCGCTGCAAAGACGGCTCTTATAAGTGGCTGGCCTGGACTGCCAGGGCCGCCCCCAATGGGATGTTGTACGCCGTGGCCCGTGACATTACCGAACACAAAGAGATTGAAATGGTCCTGGGCCGTGAACGAGCCTTGCTCCACACCGTGATTGATAATATCCCTGACCATATCTATGTCAAAGATACCCAGGGCCGCTTTGTTTTAGGCAACCTGGCGGCCGCTCGCTCTTTGGGTATGGCCTCCCCCGCAGAAATTGTGGGCAAAACCGATTTTGATTTCTTACCGCCGGAATTTGCCGCCAAATTTCAGGCCGAGGAGCAGGCCCTTTTCCAGGCCGGATTATCGCCGGTTTGCCAGGAAGAGGTTATCCTGGATCATCTGACCGGCGAACACCGCTGGATTAAAACAACCAAGGCGCTGATTCGTGATAATCATGGGCAGGTAGCCGGGTTAGTGGGTATTAACCACGATGTGACCGAAATAAAACGCGCCGAACAGCAAATTAATGAATTGCTGGAACATCGTAACCGGCAGGTGCAGCTCTCCTCCCAAGTAGCGCAAGATATTGCCGCCACCACCGATCTGACCGAGTTATACCAGCAGGTGGTGGCCCGGATTAATGAGCAGTTTGGTTTTTACCATACCCAACTCTTCCGGTATCAGCCTCAACTTAAAGCTCTCATGCCGGTGGCTGGTTATGGGGAAGTGGGTAAACAGATTGTGGCCGAGAAGCAGCCCCTTAAATTGGGGACAGGCTTGATCGGCGTAGCGGCTGCGGTGGGCGTCTCCATCCTGCGCCCAGACCTCTCCACCGAAGCGCAGTGGCAGCCCCACCCTCTCTTGCCGGAGGCTAAAGGTGAACTGGCTGTACCCGTTACCCTGGGCGGCGAGGATATCGAGGCCCAGCTAACAGCTTTGCGTTATTTTGTGGAGTCAAACTGTGATGGCTTGCTGGTAATTGCGCTGGACCGAGACGCCGTAACGCCGGCAGCCCAGCAGGCGCTGCGGGCCGGCGCCTCGGTGGTCACCATCAATAGTGATTTGGGCGCGTCAAACCAAACCGCCCTCGTCATGAGCGATGACCATCAAATGGGCTACCTCTTGGGCCAGCAGGCGGGCGAGTGGGCTAAGAAGCACCTGGCGGCCGGGGAAACTCTCAACCTGGCTTTGCTAACTTACCTTAAGCCCCTGGGGACATTGCCTGAGCGAGAGCAAGGTATTATTGATGGCCTTACTGAAACTTTTGGGGCTAACTTTAACCTGGCCTGGCAGCGGGTTCAAAGCAGCCCTGCCCCTGGCTTGCTGGCCTGGTTAAACCTTCACCACGAATTGCACATGGTCCTGGGGGTAACGGATGGATTGGCTCTGGATGTTTACCAGGCTGCGCTGGCAGCCGGCAAAGACGACGCCAAAACCTTTTTTATAGGCGGGGTAGATGCGCTCCCGGCTGCGTTAAATGCCATCCATGCGGGCGGCGTGTTTCAGGCTACCGTAACTCAATCACCCCATGAAATGGGTATTTTGGCCCTCAGAACTTTGGTGGCTGCCATTAAGGGATTGCCCTACAAAAAGATCATGGCAATCCGGCATATTCCGGTCAACCTCACCAATGTTGCCGAATTTCTGGCCGCTCACCCCATGCCGCCGCTTGAAACGGTAGCTGAAGATGTTTTGACCGGATTAGACCTGAGTGATCTGAAAATTGGGTTTAGTACCTTAAACCTGACCAACCCGTTTTTTGTAGCGATGGTTGAAAGTGTTAAAGCAGAGGCGGCCCGTTTGGGTCTTCAATTGATCATCAACAACCCCCGGCGAGTTTTGGGCGTGTTAGATGTCCAAACCAATCGGCCGGGCGCCTTAAACCCTGAAGATCAGCTAGTGCTAGAAGGACTGGCTGCCCAGCTTGCGGCCGCTATCGAGAGCACCCGGCTGCGCCAGGATATAGAAGAACGCCTCCAGGAGGTGAACACCTTGCAGCGCCTGATGACTCGTGAAGGGTGGCAAACCTTTCAGGCTACCGGCCAGCAGGTCTCAACGGCTTATCGGTTTGACCAGGGGGAGGTGCAGCCTGCTGCTCTTGAAGAGATCCAGCAGCAAATCCGCAGCGCCGGCAAGCCTGAAGCAGCCGCCGTGCAAACTGAAACCGACGGCCATACGGTTGCCAGGCTTATGGCGGTGCGCGGCGAAGTTATTGGCGCTTTTGGGATTCAAACCGACCCCTCCCGTCCCTTAACCGCTGAAGACCAGGAATTTTTGGCAACGATGACCGAGCAGGTAGCAGAGGCGCTAGAACGAGCGCGGCTGCTGGCACAAACCCAGAAACGGGCCGCTGAATTAGAGACAGTGGCCCAGGTGGGGGTAGTGGTTTCAAGCACTTTGGAAGCGCAAGAGCTGCTGCATACGGTAGTTGAGCTGACTAAAAGCCGCTTTGGGTTATATCACGCCCATATCTATTTGCTTGATGAAACCAGTACAGATTTGCTGTTGGCGGCCGGAGCGGGCGAAGCCGGCCGGCAAATGGTGGCGCAAGGCTGGCGTATCCCCTTAAACCATCCCAGTTCCATTGTTGCACTTGCAGCCCGCACCCTTAAGGGCGTGATTGTAAATGACACCCACCAAAATCCCCACTTTTTGCCTAACCCTCTCCTGCCCAACAC
>CAZDMM010000469.1:0-6154 GCA_964505845.1 uncultured Caldilineaceae bacterium | reverse complement strand
CCTGAGGTCAATGATTTGGAGCGTGAATGGCGCGACCTATTTACAAGTTATCCCCTGTTCAAATCGTTTGAGGTTATTGATATACATCCCAGGGCGTTGAAAGTTCGTTTATTCATCGCTCAACGTTTCTTTGTGCAACTCTAGGCTAACATGCAAACGGGCACACGTAATTTTGTGCTGGTGTTAAATGGTCAACGAGTCTACGGGCGTGATTGTATGGCCTGTACAAACTGGCATCGCCACCCGTTTAACTCACCGGATGATCACGATTTTGGTCCAGAGGGGGCGCAGGCTGCTACGACAGCTATGTTTTTAAGTGAGGTGCAAGAGATCATTGCGGATGAAGAGTTGTTGTAATCATCGCTGTGGTGGTATTGCTCCGGCTGGACTGAGCCGGGCGGGGGAGGGGATGACTGAGGATACTTTCAGAGGCTTATGGCCGGCTGCTGACTCATAGGCAGCAATTCCAAACCTTCCCGGCAAATGTGGTCATAAAGCAACGGCTGGTTTTGGCGCAGGCGTTCAAATCGCTCCTGGCTGATAATCCAGGGCGATAGAAAGACATCGTGCTCATTAGACAGGCGAGCCACCAGGAAGCGAATCGGCTCTTGCATTCGCCAATCGTCGCTGCGGGTGAGGATAAGGATATCTACGTCGGAGTTGGGGCTGCGGTCGCCGCGGAGGGCGGAACCGTAAAGTATCACCCGGAGTACGAGGTGAGCGTATTCACGCTCCAGCCGGTCCAACAGTTCGGCCAGCGCCAGTCGTTCAGAGGCTGATACATGCGGCAATTGAGCCAACGTTTCTATCATTCGCCTCCATCCTTTATAAAAGCCTCAACCCGATCTACAAACTGCCGGGCTTCCTCCAAATGATGGTGTCAATACCCCGGCTGTTTTGAGCCGGGCCGGAGCATCGGCGGGGGGTAAAAAGTTTCACCAAACGACCTCAATCACTCCGCTGGCGGTGATTTGCCGGTCTTTGGTCAATACCGGTACATTCAGAAGTTGGGCGGTGGCAATGATGAACCGATCGTGCATTTCCAGTTCAGCTTGAATAGAATCAGCTATTTTAATAGTAGCCAAATCGAGGGGCATGATTTGGTAATTGTCTCCGGCCTCAAGTCTGGTCAATGTAGTGGTAAAATCGAGCGGAGCTTTGCCCGATTTACAAATGCTCATCAGTTCACCGAGCACGATGGTGGGCACAAAAATAATGTCGTGGCCGGCATCGGCCTCGCGCATAATTTGTTGGGCTGTCCGGCTCAAGTTGGGGCTGCCGGTAAAGAACCAGACTAAAGCATGCGTATCGGCGACGTAAGGCATACCCCTCAAACCTCAAAAGTTTCGTGCTCATAGGCAAATACGCTGTGTTTGGCTGCCGCGATGTCCTCTTCGGAAATCTCCACCCCGGCCCAAATACCTTCTAACTTCACCGGATGGCGACACTCAATCTTGACCTCTGTAGGTTTGAGCGCCCACACCAATTGGCGAAAATCTTGCAGTTGTGTTTCCAACGCCACCAATTTGTGATAAACATCTAACCAGGTTACAGATGCTTGTATTGCCATTTATACCTCCTTGTCTTATCTACAGGGGAGAGGCCAGGGCCAACGGTAGTAATAAAGGCAGAGGTCGTTTCGAGGGTCATCTTACCTTTCCTTCACACCTAATGCTTGAGGGTTATGGTAGCATAAACAATGACGGTGTCAATACTCCCGCTGGTCTAATGGTTGGAAGGCTGGAAGGCTGGAGGACTGGATAAAGAGACTCTATCCAACCTTCCAACCTTCCAACCTTCCCCATAAAGCTACTTCTTACCCGCCCTGGCCTTCTTAACTTCCTCACTCAAGGCCGGCACCACCTTGTGCAAATCGGCGATGATGGCGTAATCGGCTTTGGCCACAATGGGCGACTCGGCATCGGTGTTGATAGCCAGGATGCGCTTGGCCCCCTTAGCACCGACCATATGCTGGATGGCCCCGCTCACGCCGCAGGCAATGTACAGGTCGGGCGCAATGCGCGTCCCGGTCTGGCCGATTTGGTCGGCGTGGGGACGCCAGCCCAGGCTGGTGACCGCCCGCGAGCAGCCGACCGCGCCACCCAACAGATGGGCCAACTCCTCCAGCGACTCAAAGCCCTCCTGGCTGCCAACGCCGCGCCCGCCGCCAATCACAATCTTGGCGTCGGCCAGCGAAACCTTGCCGCCGGCCGTTTCCACCCGCCCAGTGACGCGCACCCGGAAATCCTGGTCGCTCAGGCTGGGGGTGAAGGTGGTAATCTCCAGGGCAGCCGGGGTCGAGGCTTCCTCGGCGGGCAGGGCGTGCAGGGCTACGGTCAGCAGTTTGACCGACCCCTTCAGCCGGGCTTCCTCCAACAAGCTGCCGCCCCAGCGCAAGCGAGTCACCAGGTATGGCTCGCCCGCCTGTACTTCCACACAGTTAGCAGCCAGCGGCAAATCGCTTTTGGCGGCCAGCCGAGCCAGCACCTCACTGCCCCGGTCCGTACCGGCGGCCAGCACCGCATGCGGCTGGGTTGCGGCCATCACCTGGGCCAGGCTCTCGGCCCAGGCATCGGGGGCGTAATCATCCAGACCCGCATGCTCAACCACGTACACGGTTGAAACGCCGTAGGTGGACAGGCGCTCGGCTAGCGGGCGACCCGCCGCGCCGATGATAACAGCCCGCAGGGGCGCAGCCACCTGCCCCGCCAGTCCTCGCCCAAAGGTGAGCATTTCCAGCGAGGCTTCATTCAATTTGCCCCGGTCGTGTTCAATCAAACCGATAATCATCTTACACCGCCCCCAATCTTTGCAGAATTTCGATGACTCTGGGCGCGGCTTCCGGCCCCTTGCCCAGGATTTCTACCTGATGCTCCTGCTCGCTGGGCAGCTTGAGCCGTACCTTCTCCAGGCCGGCCTCCCGCCCTTGTGGCTGCACCCGGTCAACCGGCTTCTTTTTGGCCTTGAGGCGTCCCGGCAGGGAGGGGTAGCGGGGCAGGTTGATGCCTTCCTTCACCATCACCACCGCCGGCAAGGGAATCTCGTAGATTTCCCAGCCGCCCGAAACCTCCCGCTTGGCTATCGCCGTGCTGCCCTTAATCTCCAACGCCTTGATGCCGGTCACGCAGGGCCAGCCCAGGGCGTGGGCCACCCGAATCCCCACCTGATAATTGCCCGCGTCGGCCGACTCGTTGCCCAGTAATAACAGGTCAAACGGCGCGGCCTGGGCGCGCACCGCCTCAACAATGGCTGCGGCGGTAGCGCCGGGATCCCACTCGCGGCCATCGGTTTCCAGCAGCACGGCCCGCTCGATGCCCATGGCCATGGCGTCGCGGAGCTGCTCCTCCGCAATGGCCGGGCCGAGGGTCAACACGGCGGTGCTGCCCCCGTGCTTCTCGACCAACTGTATCGCCTCTTCCACCGCGCACTCTTCGTGCGGGCTGATGGTAAAACCCAGATAGCGGGTGTCAATCTCCTGCTCATCCGGGGTCAACGTCATTTTGCCCCCCGTCGCCGGGACGCGTTTAACACAAACAAGAATATTCATGGCCCTCACCTGATTAAGTAGGGTAGAAGTCAGTAGCCAGTAGCCAGATTTCTGACTACTGACTACTGATTACTGTCTACTGTCTACTGCTTTACGACTTCATCCGCTTATTTTCGGGGTCAAACAGCGGGGTGCTGCCGACTACGGCGACCGTTACCGGGAACTGCTCGGCAAAATATTCCACCGCCAGCTTGGTCCCGACTTTGGCGTATTCCGGTGGCAGGTAACTCATCATGATGGTCTTGCCCATCGACGGCCCGGAACCGGCGCTGGTAGCATAAGAGCGGCGACCATGCCGGTCTTCCAATGGCCGGCCATCGGGAGTCAGGATGGGTTCGCGGCCCATCATATGGCGCTTGAAGCCGGATTTGGCGGTGTTGTCGTCCACGGTCAGGGTGCAGAGCATGGCTGCCGGGGCTTCGGCCCGCTGCTTGAGATAAGCCTCTTTGCCGATGAAATCCTGCGGCTTGACCGAGGGCCGGGCCATGCCCGCCTCAACCAGGTTGTATTCCTGCTCCAACTCGTTGCCGTAGGCGCGGTAACATTTTTCCAGCCGGGCGGTCGTGCCGTACACGCCGATGCCCACCGGCGCAACCCCAAACTTTTGCCCGGCCGCCCATAGTATATCCCACAGCCGCGCCCCCTGCTCCATCGGTACATAAATTTCCCAACCCAGTTCGCCCACGTAAGAGATGCGCGAAGCCAGCGCCCACACCGGCCCAAATTCGACCCACTGGCAGGTGGCAAAGGGGAAAGCGGCGTGAGACATATCGTGTTCGGTACAGGCTTGGGCCAGGTCACGCGCCAGCGGCCCCCACAGCCCAATGGTCGTCCAGGCCGAGGTCAGGTCGGTCAGTTGGGCCGAGCCGTCGGCGGGCAGGTGATCCACAAACCATTTCTTGTCGCGCATGCCATCCATGCCGCCCGTCACCACCCGGAAGTGATGCTGGCCCAGCCGCATAATGGTCAAATCGGCCTTGATGCCGCCGGCGGTATTCAGCAGCGAGGTGTAGGCCACCCGGCCCACCGGCACATCCATTTGAGATACGGCCATTTTCTGCATGTACTCTAACGCGCCGGGGCCGGTCACATCAAAAATGGCAAAGGCCGACAGGTCAACCAGTCCGACCCGCTCGCGCATGGCCAGGTGCTCGGCGTTGATAATGGGCGACCACCAGCGGGCGTCCCACTCATAGCGGCGCGGCATCACCCGCTCGCCGTAAGCGGCCAGCAGCTTGGCGTTTGACTCGTACCACATGGGCCGCTCCCAGCCCGCCGCCTCAAAAAAGACCGCGCCCAACGCTTTTTCTCGCTCAAAGAAGGGGCCGACCCGCACGTTGCGGTTGGAGGCCCACTGCTCGCGCGGGTGAACGATGCCGTAGGTTTTGTTAAAGCCCTCCATGGTGCGGGCCTGGATGTGAAATTTGGTCTTGTGATGGTCGTAGAAGCGGGCAATATCAGAGCCGCCGGGGTCAATCTCCGGCTCGCCGCTGGTCATCCACTCAGCCACGGCGCGGGCGATGCCGGGCGCTTCTTTAATCCAAATGGCCGATACCGCCCACAGCCCCTTCACCTCCGGCGTCTCACCCAGGATGGGGAAGCCGTCGGGCGTTAGCGAGAGCAGGCCGTTGATGGCGTAGCGAATGCCCACCCGCTCGTCGCCCAAAATTTCCGGGATGAGTTCCAGGGCGCGCTCCAGCGAGGGGTCAAAATCTTCCTGGGTAAAAGGCATTTCGGTGGGGGAGAGGGCGGCTTGCTCGATGGAAGGCACCTCGTCCGGCGACATCAAAATGGGGCGGTGGTCGTAAGAGCCGACCTCCAAATCGCTGCCGTGCTGCCGTTCATAGCCGTTAACATCCATATCGCGGATGATGGGGTACTCAATCTCGCCGACGGTATTGGCAAAGAGCGGCACCGGGCCAACGCTAATCATCTGGTGAACTGCCGGGGTGAGCGGAATGTTGGCCCCAGCCATACGGGCCAGGCGAGGACTCCACAGGCCGCAGGCAATCACGATGATTTCGGCCTGGATGTCGCCCCGGCTGGTGCGGATGCCTTTGACCCGCCCATTCTGGACATCAATGCCGCTGATTTCGGTATTGGGGAAGACGGTTAGCGCGCCCATGGCCTGGGCTTGCTCGCGCATCAGCGTGCCCGCCCGTAGCGAGTCTACCGTGCCGATGCCGGGCGTGTAAAAACCGCCCAGGATGATGTCGTGATTGACAAACGGCACCAATTCTTTGACTCTGGCCGGGGAGATCAGCTCGGCCTCGATGCCCCAGGATTTGGCCGAGGCCAGGCGGCGTTTGAGTTCTTCCACCCGCTCGGTGGTGCGGGCCACCTCGATGCCGCCGCTTTGGATGAACGTGCCCAGTTCCTTATACTGCTTCACGCTGTCCAGGGTGAATTTGGTCATCTCTTTGGAGTGGTCCACCAAAAAGATGAAGTTGGAGGCGTGGCCGGTGGAGCCGCCCGGATTCGGCAGCGGCCCCTTGTCCAGCAGCACCATGTCCTTCCAGCCCAAACGGGCCAAATGATAGACCATGCTGTTACCGACAATACCCGCGCCGATAACGACTACCCTGGCTTGTTTTGGTAATGCGCTCA
>CAZDMM010000468.1:0-6156 GCA_964505845.1 uncultured Caldilineaceae bacterium | reverse complement strand
ATTTTATCTGCGACTATCTGCGTTTTCTGCGTCGTCAGCGTTCTATCGGTCTAAGAACGTGTTTCTTAAATGGCTTTGGGGCATTTTTAGGCGCAGAAACCGGGTTTTTAAGCCTTAAAATGGCTGTCTCTTTGCCCAAAGTATGGTCGAATAGTTCTCAAAAACCCGGTTTCTTTTTTAAGAAACACGCTCTAAGCACATAATTCGATACGATGTCGAAAAGCCTTATCATGAATCTTGATGTTCAAAATCGGTAATGAGGCTGGAAGGTTGGAAGACTGGAGGATTGGATAAAGAGACCTTCCAGCCTTCCAATCCTCCAGCCTTCCAACACATTACCGAAATTGGTCGTCAAACTTCATTATGCGCGGCTAAATCAAACCCAGCTCTTCTGCCCGGTTGACCGCCGCCCGGCGATTATTAACGTTGAGTTTGCTGTAGATGCTCTTGGTATGGGTGCGGAGGGTACTCAAGCCGATCACGAGTTCAGCGGCAATCTCCGGCCCGGATAGCTCAGTTTTGAACAAACGGAGAACATCAAGTTCGCGCTGGCTGAGGGAATCAACTAAAGGCTGAAGGCTGAGGGATGAAGGATGAAGGGATGAAGGTTTGGTTTCTATGGCATCTTGATCTGTCATCTTTCCACTTTCCTGTTCCTCGAAGGCCAAAAGTAATTTATGAATATACTCTTTCATCCTTCCGCCTTCATCCTTCATCCTTCCCAAGACTTCCGCCACAGACCTCCCCTCGTCCACAAATATCCGAACATAGCCCTCCGGCTCGGCCAGCCGCAGGGCGCGTTCCAGCGGCACAAGAGCAGCCGGGATGTCGCCCTGCATCTGGTAAGCCAGGGCTTGCCCGACCAGGATTTCGATCGCGCTGCCCGTCCTGCCCCCTTCTTCCGCAGCTTGCAGGAGACGCTCCAGTAACCCAATCGCCTCTCGGATTGAGCTGTCGGTACGGTCACGCTTGTACCGGGCCAAAAGCACCCGGGCCAGGGTGATATGCTCGAACTCGCGCAAGTAGCTGAGGTCATCCTGGGCGGACAGGCCCTGCTCCCGCGCCCAGCCGAGAGCTTCGCCCACCCTCCCCTGGGCGAGCCAGACCCGTGTCTTCCGCGCCGCTATCGGACGGACATTGGGATAGAAGTCACTTACATACAGACGCTCGGCCTCATGGAGCAGGTTGAGCGCGCCGTCCAGGTCTCCCTGGGCCTCCCGTATGCGAGCCATCGCCACCCGCCAGCGATACGGATTTTGCGGAAATCCGGTATGGTCGCCCTGCTCCTTGCTTTTCAGCAGGTGCTGCGTGGCGGTATGCAAATCGTTATACTCACGGAGAAGCTCACTCATGCCCACGTACATGTCTGCCGTTCCCCGCATGGCCGGCTCGCCCTGCTCTGTCGCCAGATGCAATGCCCGCTCATAAGTACGCATAGCCTCACGGAGACGACCTTGCGTAATCCGTATATCCGCCAGGGCGATAGCGCCCCCGATGGCGTCAGAGAGGTACCCGGCCCGCTGCACCCGGGCCATGCCCTCAGCGTAGGTCTGGTAGGCTGTCTCCAGCTCCCCACTTGCCCAGGAAGTTAGCCCCAGGAGCGCCGCTGCCGCACCACGCCCGAAAAAGTCTGCCTCAGGGACGAGGGCGAGCGCCCGCCGGGCATAGGTCACGGCGCCGGCCACATCGCCCTGAACCAGGGCCATTCCGGCATGGTAAATGGCGATCCAGCCCGGTAGACTGCGAATTTCCGCTTCATCCCCAACGACCCTCTCAGCCACATCAGCCATCGGGTCCAGCCAGCGTTCGGCGTCCCGCAGTCGGGCCTCAACCCCCTCCAGCCGGCCGCTCTGCAGTAACGTCCCGGCATAATGAACGCTAAGGACGGGCCGGCAGCGGAACAGTTCATCGGGGAGCGCCTGAAACCAGCCCAGCAGCGTGGCCTCCTGTCTACTCCGGCGCATTTCTGGCACGGCTCGTTCGACCAGGTACGCCGCTCGCTCGAAGTCCTCAGCGGCCAGGGCGTGGCGAATCGCCTCGGCCGCCAACCCCTTCTGCTCGTCCCACTCGCTCGCCCGCCGGTGCAGGGCAGGTACCTGATCGGGCTGCTCTGCCCTCAAGTGCGCCCGGAGAACATCGGCAAAGAGGTGGTGGTAGCGATACCACTGGCGTTTGTCATCCAGCGGAACGACAAACAGGTTGGCGCGTTCTAACTGTTCAAGTATAGCCTGAGATTGGGGATTGGAGATTGGAAATTTACTCTCAATCTTCAATCTCCAATCTCCAACGACGGCATCGCACAACGAACCGCTCAACCGGTCGAGCACGGAGGTCTGGAGTAAAAAGCTGCGGACGGGTTCGGGCTGGCGCTGCAGAACCTCTTCGACCAGATAATCCACGATGTAGCGGTTGTCCCCGGCAAAAGCCTTGATGAACCCGGCCACGTCCGTTCGCCCCCGCATCGAGAGGGCCGCCAGTTGCAGCCCGGCAATCCAGCCTTCGGTCCGGCTCTCCAGCGCGATCACTTCCTCAGCCGAGAGACTCAGGCCCATTACTTCATTGAGGAAAGTGGCCGCTTCGCCGGGTGTAAAACGCAAGTCGGCGGCGCGTAGTTCGGTCAATTGGCCCCGGACGCGTAAGCGGGCCAGGGGCAGCGGCGGATCCTCGCGGGTGGCGATGACCAGGTGCAGTTGGGGTGGGAGGTGTTCGAGCAGAAAGGTCAGGGCGTTATCAACCGCCCTGGCCTCAATTACATGGTAGTCATCCAGAACGAGAACGAAATTGTCTGGGACAGTGGTGATCTCATTCAGCAGGACAGTCAGAATAGATTCGGGGGGGGGCGGCTGAGGGGAGTGGAGCATCGCCAATACGCTGGGGCCAATCGCCGGCGCAATGGTTTGTACAGCCGTGATAAGGTAAGTCAGAAAGCGGGTAGGGTCGTTATCCCCTTCATCCAGGGAAAGCCAGGCGACTCTGAAAGGATGAGGGATGAGGGCGGAAGGATGAAGGGGTTCTCCTGATTCATCCTTGCGTCTTGCGCCTTCCGCCTTTTGATTGATCCAACTGCTGACCAGGGTGGTTTTGCCAAAGCCGGCCGGGGCCGAGACGAGGGTTACAGGCAGGCCCTCATTCAGCCGCTCCATCAGGCGGGGGCGAGGGACGAGATCGGCCAGGTGGGCATGGGGGATATAGAGTTTTGTTTGCAGGACCAACTTTTCCACAGGGAAAAGTATATGCCGGTTACCCAAAAGAAGAAAAAAGGGACTTCGGGTCAGAGAAAAATGACGACTTCCTCCCCGGTTTGACTGTAGCTAAGATAGTTGTATCCTTAAAGCGTCCGATAACTATGGCTCAATTTACCGCCGACGAAATCTATCATCGCCTGATTAATCACCTGCTGAATGGCGGCGGGCTGGTCGAAGTGGCCCATGAGCTGGCCGCCTGCCTGGGCCAGCCGGTGCTGATTGCCAACGCGGCTGGCGTGAGCTTGGCCGGAGAGTTACCCCCGGCGGTGCAAACTCGATTCAACGATTTGATGCAGCGAACCTGGCGCGACGCGCGCAACGCCAGGGTATCGTTTCAAACTCAAGCCCTCAAAGCTAACTTAAACCTGCTGCCTCTGCTGATTCACCAGCAGGTTGAAGGTTTTTTGGTGACTGAGGCCGGCGCATTGGAACAAAGCTCCGCCTCTATCCTGGAGCACGGAGCCACAGTGGCTACCCTGGCTCTGATCCAACATCAAGCCGTGCAAGAAACGGAACAGCGGCTGTACCGTGACTTGCTGGAAGATTTGCTGACCAGCGAGCGCTGGTCGCTGGGGCGGCTGGTTGAACAGGCCCGGACGTTGGGCTGGCATCTGGAAGCCAAGCCGGTGGTTATCCTTTTAGATTTTGGTGAGGTGCGCCGCCGCACGTTGACCGAGCGCGGCCCGGACCAGCCTCGCTTGCGCTGGGTGCGCGAACAATTCTTCACCATCGTGCGCCAGGTATTGAGCGACCATCACCCTTTGAGTATCATGGTAGAGCGCGGCAACGGCTTCATTTTATTACCTCATTTGCCCGCCCCTGAGGTGCTGCAAGCTCAGGAACAGGCCCGACAGTTTGTCGAGACTCTGGTTCAACATATTCGGGCCGGCCATCTCAATGCCGGTTATGCTATCGCCTGTGGAGGTTTTCACACCGGGGTAGAAGGTCTCCGCCAGAGCTTCCGCGAGGCCCAGCAAGCCCTGGAAATCGGCGCTCAACTCCTCATGCGCCGCCCCATCTGGTTTGACGAAGTCCATCTCTACCTGCTGTTGGAGCACTCCAGCCGCAGCGAAGATTTGCGTGAATGGTTCAAACGCACCCTGGGCGCCCTGGTGGAGTACGATTTGCGCAACAAGACCGATATGGTTCATACCCTGGAACTCTATTTTGACGCCGGGCAAAAGCTCCAGGAGGCCGCCCAGGTGTTGCACATCCATCCTAACACCCTGAAATACCGTTTGCGCCGCATTGAGCAGGTGCTGGGCCAGGACCCCTTCAAAGGCGAGAACCAACTTCGTTACTATCTGGCCACCAAGGTCGCTCGACTCCTTCAATGAGTTCTTTTGTGGATTAAATCTTCTCCTGCCCCAACCGCTCTAGCAGCAGGCCATACCCCTGCTGCGCCCGCTCAAAGTTGACCAGCCGGTAAAACTCATCCGGGGCGTGCAGGTTCTCATCTTCCAGGCCAAAGGCAAAACTGATGGTGTAAGCGCCCAATTCCTTGAGAAACAGAGAGCAGACCGGGATGCTGCCGCCCGACCGGGTATAGACCGGAGGTCGGCCATAAAGCTGCTCCAAAATCTGCCCGGCGATGCGATTGCCGGGGTGATCCGCCGGGATCAGGTAGGCATGAGAGCCGGTAGTGAGCGGGCGCACGTTGATGCGGACTCCGGGCGGTGCGTGCCTGGCAACGTGGTCTGAAATCAAGGTGTAAATTTGGGCTGGCTCCTGGTCAGCCACCAGGCGGCAAGAAATTTTAGCATGGGCTTGATTCGGCAACACCGTTTTTGGCCCTTCGCCTTGAAAACCGCCCCAAATCCCGTTGATTTCCAGGGTGGGCCGCGCCCAAACTCGCTCGCGGGGCGTGTAGCCCGGTTCACCAAACAGGTCAAGGCCGTCCAAGCCGAGTTCGGCCTTGTAAGCCGCCTCATCAAAAGCCAGGCCGGCCATCTGGGCCCGCTCCACCTCAGAAAGCGGCCGGACGCTGTCATAAAAGCCCTCAACCAAGATTTTGCCCTCTGGGCTGCGCATGGAGTCCAGCAGCCGCACCAGGGCGTGAATCGGGTTCTGAATCACCCCGCCGTGCATGCCGGAATGTAAATCACTGGACGCGCCCTGCACATCAATTTGCAGCGCCATAAGACCGCGCAGCCCCAGCAATAAGCACGGCTGCTCTTCACTCCACTGTGAGCCATCGGCGCTGAAAACCAAATCACAGGCAAAGCGCTCTTTTTGACCGGCCAGAAATTGGGGGATGGTGGGGCTGCCAATCTCCTCTTGTCCCTCAAAAAAGAATTTGAGGTTGACCGGCAGCTTGCCTGTAGTTTTGAGCAGGGCCTCCACCGCCAAAATCGGCGCCAGCATATTGCCCTTGTCGTCGGTAGCGCCGCGAGCATACAGCCGGCCCTCTCTGACCACCGGTTCAAAAGGCGGATGTGACCACAGGTGCAGCGGGTCTACCGGCTGCACGTCAAAGTGGCCGTAAATCATCACCGTCGGTTTACCCGGCGCATGCAGCCATTCGCCATACACCACCGGGTGGCCGCCGCTGGGCAGAACTTCAACCCCTTCGATGCCGGCAGCCCGCAGCCGCGCCGCCACCCACTCGGCGGCCCGCTGCACCTGCGGGGCGTGATCCGGCAGCGCCGAAATGCTGGGGATGCGTAAGAAGTCGAATAATTCATCCAGAAAGCGGTTTTGGTGTTGGGTTAAATATTCTTGCCAGGTGGTCACTATAATTTTCTCCTAAACTTAACGTACACCACCGATAATGAAAATATGTAGGGGCACGGCCTCGCGCCTGCCCCGTGTGGGGCGACCGCCACGGTACGCCCCTACGCTTCAAGATTACTCTGCCCTGCCCGCTCACGCTGCGTTGCTCCGGTATCCACTTCAAATGTCTGTGGGTTCA
>CAZDMM010000467.1:0-6161 GCA_964505845.1 uncultured Caldilineaceae bacterium | reverse complement strand
CGCCCCGCCCCCCCGCCCCCCCGCCCGCGCCCCCCCCCCCCCCCCCCCGAGACTCCTATTAGCACCGTCATCGAGACCTTCGGCAAGCACCGCCTCCTCTCCTTTGACCGCGACCCCATCAGCCGCGGCCCGACGGTGGAGGTGGCTCACGAAGCCCTGCTGCGGGAGTGGGGCCGCTTGCGGGAGTGGCTCGATGCCAGCCGGACCGATATCCGCTTGCAACGACAATTGGCGACCGCCACCGCCGAGTGGCGTGAGGCCAGCCAGGACGCCAGCTTTTTGCTGCGCGGCACGCGGCTGGATCAATTTGCTGCCTGGGTTGAGACGACCAACTTGGCCTTAACCTCCGACGAACGAACTTTTCTCCAGGCCAGTCTGGCCGACCGGGAAGCTCGCCGGACCGAGGAGGAGGCCCGGCAGCGGCGCGAACTGGAAACAGCCCAGAAGTTGGCCGAGACGGAGAAACAGCGGGCCGAGGAACAGACGCGGGCGGCCAATCGGCTGCGACGGCGCAACCAAGTTATCACGGCGGCAGGAGTCGTAACCTTGATCCTGGCTGTCCTGGCCGGGTTGTTGGCCTGGCAGTCCAATCGAAACGCTTCACAAGCTACAGCGCGTGAATTAGCTTCGGCAGCCCTGGCCAACCTGCAAGTTGACCCGGAGTTAAGCATTTTGCTGGCCCTGGAATCCATCAGCACCAGCCAAAAGATTGACACAGTGCCCCTGGCAGAGGCACAGGAAGCTTTGCATCAAGCCGTGCAACTCTCACGTTTGGAATTTTCCCTGTCAGGCCACAGCGCGGATGTTACCAGCCTGGCCTTTAGCCCGGATGGACGCTGGTTAGCCAGCAGCAGCGCCGATAGCACCGTGCGCCTGTGGGATTTTGCCCAAAAGAAAGAGGTGGCAGTGCTGCGGGGGCATGAAGGTGCGGTAAATGACCTGGCCTTTAGTCCCGACGGCAAATGGCTGGCGACGGTAGGAGATGATACCACCCTGCGGCTGTGGAATCTGGCGACCCGCCAGGCAACGGTTATCCCCACCAGCCATTCCCATTGGGTAATTAGCGTGGCCTTTAACCGCGATGGTAGTCGTCTGGTAACCACCAGTCGTGATGGCCGCGTTGAGGTGTGGGATGTGGTCACAGCAAAATCGATGCTCAATTTTAGCTGTAGTGGTCCTGACGACGATATATACGATTCCGCCTTCAGCCCTGACGGATTGGTGATTACCCTGGCTCACGAAAAATGGGGAGTAACGACATGGGATGCGACCACTGGTTCTGTGATGGCTTTTTTGCCCGATCCCGTGGGGGCAGATGGATACCACGCCTGGAGTACTGCTTTTAGTCCCGACGGCAAACGCATGCTATCCAGTTATCAAACCGGAATGGTCAAACTGTGGAATATGGAGACGGGCGCATCGGTCTATGCACTGTATGAAGCGAGCAGTGTTTTAAAGGTTGCCTTTGACGCAAAAGGAAAGCGCTTTGTGACCACCAGCCAAGATGGCACGGCCAAAATATGGGCTACCGAAAGTGGCCAGGAGTTATTGACCCTCTACGGCCATAAGAGCGGGGTGGTCGCAGCGGTCTTTAGCCCCGATGATAACTACTTGGCCACCACCAACGGGGCTGAGGTAAAAATATGGGATATTTCCTCTACCGGCGGTGAGGAATGGTTTGACCTGTATGGGCACACGGGGCAAGTCATAAGCCTGGCTTACAGCCCGGACGGGCGGCATCTGGTAACCGGGGGGTCGGATCGCCAGGTGGTGGTATGGGATACCGAATCGCGTGAAAAAGAATTTGTCGAATTTTCTTTCGAAAAAGTTCAAGATATTGCTTTCAACCCGGCTGGAAATTCGTTCGCTTTTGTTGATGGCGATAATGTAATGGGGTGGAATTTAGAAACCAAGAGAAAAATTTTGAAACTGTCGTGGCACACCGACCGGGTTACCAGTGTAGCTTATCGCCCGGATGGAAAGCAATTGGCCACAGGGAGTTTGGACGGGACGGCGCAGGTATGGGATGGGCTAACCGGCGAGACGATTTTGACCTTAACCCAAGATGGCGTCCCGATAAACGATGTAGCTTACAATACCACCGGAGAATACCTGGTGGCAGGTAATCGTAATGGCGTGGTCATAATCTGGGAGGTTGCTACCGGCCAATTAGTCAAAGCGTGGACCGGCCATCAAGGGTCGGTAAGCAGTGTAGCTTTTAGCCCTAATGCCAAATATCTGGCGACGACAGGGGATGATGGTCTTGTCAAGGTTTGGGATGCCGGCACCTATGCCTTGTTGTCTACTCTCACCGGGCATCGGGGCGCGATCCGCGATGTGGCCTTTAGCCCCGACAGCGCCTTTCTAGCCACCGCCAGCAGCGACGGCGCCGCCAAAGTCTGGCCGCTGGCTGGCGGAGAACCGGTGACACTGCATGGGCATAGGCAAGGGGTTGAGCGGGTTGCCTTTAATCCTACGGGTAAGCAGTTAGCCACCGCCGGGCAAGATGGCTCGGTGCGGGTTTTTGTCCTTGACTTGGCGGATTTGGTAACCATCGCCCACTCCCGTCTAACCCGCACCTGGACGCCGGAAGAGTGCCAACGGTTTTTGCATACGGGAGTCTGCCCATAATCTTTTGTAATTGTGGGTAAAGTGAGTTCAAATGATGTATTTACAAGAAGGAGTCCAAAATTCAACCGCTGATTTTGTTCGCTAAAATCGGGCTGGCCGTGATCTTAATCCTGATAGTGATTGGAGTGTCCGCTTGTGGACTGACCGCAGCCCAGCCCTCACCTGCGCCGGAAAAGAGCGGGCCGGTTACCTTCACCAAGAGCGTGGAAGAAGCCATGGCCGCAGTACCGGCCATCAAAGCCGCAGAGGCCAAACAACAAGTGGAGAAAGACCCAAACGTATTGAGCGTTGACGTGCGCGACGCCGCCGACATCGCTGCCACCGGCATCATCCCCCAGGCTATCAATGTCTCCCTGGGCAGCTTGACCTACAAAGCCGACCACGAAATTCCCGAAGAATGGGGCGACCCGAACTTCCAGGAATTCTCACGACCCATCATCACCACCTGCGAAACCGGTGAGATGGGGGCCCTGGCCACCAAACTCCTGAAGGATATGGGCTATACCCATGTCCGCCGGCTCGAAGGGGAACGGTGGCCTGGAAAGAGGCGGGCTATCCGACCAATCCGATGAAGTAAAAAGAAGTTGTAGCCCTATTGAGTCGGGGAGTTCGCTCAGGCGGCCTGACTGGTGACTGGGCGGCGGCGGAGTAGGCAGGTTTTGCATCAGCAGGGATGTCCGGCCTCGGCGTGAGAAGAGAGCAAACTGCGGCCTTGTTCCCCAAAGTTTGGGGTTGAAGCCGAAAGGTCATCACCCTCAAAGGCCTACGCGCTAATCTGTTCCGGATGGAGTACTTGGGGTAGATTAGCTTGATGATAGGGCGGAGGTAGATTTTGTTTCATGGCTCTCAAACGTTCTTGAATAGCCGTTTGTTGTATTCTCCACTGGTTAATCATCGGTTGGTCAAAAGTTGCCACACAATCCATACCGAGGATATTGCCGCCTTTATCTGTGGCAAAAGTTGCCAGAGCAAGCACAGCGGCGTCTTCGTTGGTGAAGTTATAATCACTCAAGCGACGCGCCCAGGGTTTGAAATAGTGGGTCGGTCCAATAACCTCCACTCGATTTAAGAACAGTTGAATGAGAGCTGAATAGTGTGGTAATTGAGCCAATCTTTGCAGAACATTGGCGGTTGGGGGGACGATAAATAATCGAACTGTTTGGGAGTTGGCGAGTGAAAAAAGGTCAAGCGCAAATATCTCTTCGGGGGTCAAATTTTGTCCTGCGGCAAGTTTCAGCAGACCTTGTATGATGTATCGGGCGGTTACTTTATCCAGCAGACAACGCATTGGAGGCGACTTCTTGCTCCTCAAGTTCCATCAAATCAACCGGTGCCCATCTGTCCCATAGTTCAGTTTTTTGGTCATCAGGCAAGGCTTGGTATTGACCCAGGGTTAGATTGCCTAAAAAGGGTTCATCAAGCGACAATGGCTTGTTGTTGAGGGCAGCCAAAACCTCCGTTTGCAATCGAGCGATATTAGCTTGGATTTGTTCTGGTGTTCTAACAGATGTTTGGGCCGCTATTTGACGCAGAGTGGGCACAAGGGCAAGCAGCCGTTCTTGATCAGCCCAGCTCATTTGTTTGATAACCACAGCTATTTGCTCCACACTTACGGGTAAAGCCAAAACCAATTCTGACATAAGCAAACCCTTCTTTCCAGATAGAACTATTTTAGCATGGGTTAAGATGTTTTCAAATCATGCTAAAGTTTCTCTTTCGATTGGAAGACTGGATATTGCCTCTTTATCCAGTCTTACCAACGACACGCATCCCCTCCAAAGGGGCGCAGAGCGGCGCACCCCTCCAGCCTTCCCTTTTCTTACAACCCCTGATCCAGGTCCAGCACCCAGATGCCATCGAGTTGGGTACCTTTGGCGGCCACCAACGCAATCTTGCGGCCATCGGGTGAAATGCGCCAATCGCCGTTGGCAATGGTCAGGCCGGTTCCGCCAGGGAAAAGCGGCCGAGATTGGCCGGTCAGTACATTGTACTCAAAAAAGTTATGCTGGCTGGCTTGCGGGTCAAAGGGGACGTAAATGAGACGCTCATTATCGCGCCAGCGATAGGAGCCAAAGAAGGGGAGTTTTTGCGGCGCTAACTGGGTGGCCCGCAAATCCAGCAGCCACAGGCCATTGTTTGCGGCGTCCGGTTCAAAGCTAACATAGTAGACCAGATAGCGCCGGTTGGGGCTGAGGGTCATCCCGCGCATGCGGGGCAGCTCCAGCAATTTGGTTTCACCGCCGCCGGTCAATGATTTGACCAGCAATTCCTGATCTGAGCCGCCTTGAATCCGCCGGGACATCAACAGCTTGTCTTCGGCCAGCCAGGCCAGCAGGCTGGTGCGGCGGACGCGCAGCAACTCTTTGGCTTCCGTGCCATCCACCCTGGCCCGCCAAATAATTTCCTCCCGGCTGTCGCTGGGCGCATCATCATCAAAAACCAGCCAGGTGATGTATTGGCTGTCGGGGGTAAAGCTGGGGCTGCGCCCCTGGGTCTTGATTTCCCAGGTTTTGCCATCGGCCAGGCGTTCAAGCACGGTGGTTTCTTTGGTACAACCGGGATAGGCTACCACCGCCCCATCGGGGCTGTAAATGCCCAGCCGTTGAGAAACCAGGCGCGGGGTGGCACCGCTTTGGGTCACATCTATACCCCAAATACCCAGCGGCATGCCTGACCCCGGCTGGTCAATAAAGCGCACCTGGGTTGAGTCAGCACTCCAGGCGGGTTGAGTGCAACAGGCGCCGCCGGTAATTTGACGGCCAAAAGGCAGAGTCGCTAAGGGTGCAGACTCGGGTGATTGGATGACGGCGGAGGTTGGACTAACCAGGCTGCCCGGCATCAGGCGGTCTGCCGTTTGCCGCCGCCAATCAAAGGGCCAGGGGTAAGCAAAATCATTGACAATCGGCCCGCCGGTCTGCACCTCCGGCTGATCGTACAAGTTCTGCCACTTGCGCGGCGCTTGCAGGTCACGCTCAAAATCGCGCCCAGCATTGCCGGTCAGCGCCAGGCTGTCCCAGTTGGCCTCGATGAGCAGGGCCGGGTTGTATTTGCGCACGTGGGCCAAATCTCTAATTTCCAGGTGCAGGTGAGGCCGGCTATAGCAAGTTTCGCCGGTATCGCCAGATAGGGCAATGACCTGGCCTTGCTTGACTACATCCCCCGGCTTCAAATTGGGCGCTCGCAGCAAATGTCCATACATGGAGGCATAGCCGTGCTGGGGATGGTCAATCATCAAATTGTGCGGTGGCGAGCCAAACGGCCCATCCACTGCAAAAACGATGCCGTCGGCAATGGCCACAATCTCCATGCCGCAGGGGGCCGACAGGTCTACCCCAAAGTGAATCCCGCCCGAAGCGCCATAGGTGGTGAAACGCTGTCGAAATGAGCCGGTGGTGTTGCCGTAGGGCTGGGCCATGAGCCAGGTATCCAGGCTGGAAGGGTTGGCAAAGGGCAGTTGAAAGGGGCGAGAGGGGTTTTGGCTGGCCGACCCTTCCTGGGCCGTGGCCGGTGAAACCGCCGTCGCCAGCATA